>JBCQTG010000006.1:0-45641 GCA_047178765.1 Rikenellaceae bacterium
CATCACACAATAATTAGAAAACGTCCAATAATCTAACAGATGAACATTAAAACCGACGAAATCATTCGCTTTGACAACGATCCTCAATATGGATTTAAATATCGTGAGATAAGTGTAGTGTTAGATGTAGAGCAACAAAAACAACAGATAAACACTCTAACTCACAACGCTATCTTCTTTCAACTTGAGGGTGAGCTGCATATTTCGTGGGGCGAGTATCGTGATGTTGTGATACACCCAGGTGAGTTATATTTCGTGCCTCGTGGAGCGACTGTCTCTGCCTATGTCATAGGCGACCAAACAAAATACATAGTGGCTCGTCTAGATCATAATGTTGGCACTGCAAGGTCGTTTAACTCTCTTTTCAGCACAGAGGCAAGGAGCTGCGCCAATAAATTTGCACCTCTTCCAATAGTGGAGCCGATGAGGTTATTTCTTGACTCCATAAAGCAGTATATCGTAGATGGGGTAAACAATGCGCATATACGAGAGATAAAGTTCGCTGAGATGTTATTTATATTGGGTAAATACTACACAAATGAGGAGCGGGCAAATTTGTTTTATTCGATAAGCGATAGGGATTCTAAGTTTAAGAGATTTATTTTAGATAACTTCCAACCTCACACCAACGTCAATGAGTTGGTTAAAAGAGCAAATATGAGTCGCAGTACCTTTGATCGCAAGTTCAAGGAGACGTTCGGAATAGCACCTCTAAAGTGGATGAATATTCAGGCTCGCACACTAATAGTTAGAAAAGCCTCTGAACCCAACGTCACGGTTAAGGATCTAATGTATGAAGCTGGAGTCTACAACTCCTCGCAATTCACCAAACTCTGCAAACGACTATGTGGAGTAACCCCCTCGCAACTTATACACTCTAAATAACGATCTATGCAAACGTTTGCATAAAGTTGCAAAGTCGATGACCGAAATAGTCAACAACGTGGTCAAAAAAGACACTTCAATGAGGAGATGTGCAAAAAATCCTCTTTGAAAACACTCTATCTTTGTTATCATAAGATGGATGTCAACCTAATACAGTTGTGTATAGATATCCTCAAACTTAATTACGCCAGAGCAAAGTCGTGAAGATATTAACCATATTTTGTACAATCGCGTTCTTGAGCACCGTTACTCTCTCGGCTAGGGAGATCGGTGTTAAGATACTATTCCCATACGATGAGGCGGTGATCGACTCGACATATATGGACAATAGGGAGAGACTGCAAATAATCGATTCACTACTTAGTGTTGGTTCATTTAGCAAAATAGAGTTCAAAGCTCAATCATCACCCGAAGGTCCTTATAGATATAATGAGCGACTCTCAGAGCATCGTCGACAATCGATTGAGAGATATTTCAGATCCTCATATCCACAGATAGACTCTGCTAAGTGGTCTTTTATTGCTGTTGCTGAGGATTGGGAGGAGTTTCGCCAACAACTTGTAGACGATGAATCGCTGCCAAACAGTGAGGAGATTCTCGCAGTGGTTGATAGTGACAGAGAGCCAGATGCTAAGGAGTGGCTGTTGAGGACGATGGAGGATGGTAAGTCATGGCGGTATATAAAGGAGTCTATACTGCCTACTCAGCGTTATGGCGCTACGGTTCTCTTTACACCATCGATTATGCCTTTGGCTCAGGAGGTTTCATTCCTCGATGAGTTAACTATTCCACTATTACAGTTTGACAATGTTACTCCAAAAAGATCACCAAAGACAATCGTTGCAATTAAGACAAATATGCTGCTCGATGCCCTCTCGATTGTCAACCTCGCTGTTGAGGTGCCGATAGGCAACCGTTGGTCGGTTGTTGGCGAGGTGGTATATCCTTGGTGGAGGAGCTGGAGCAGTGATTTCACAATGCAGATTGAGAGCTATCATGGTGAGTTGAAGTATTGGTTGGGAGATAGAGAAAAACGTGAGAGATTACAGGGGTGGAGTGTTGGTGTGTATGGCGGTTGGGGTCGATATGACGTCCAGCCCTTTGGCGACAGTGGTGTTCAGGGATCTTTTACTGATTTTGGTGTTGAGATTGGCTTTGCTCACTCGATAGCTCGAAATCTGCATCTTGAGTACAATCTAGGGTTGGGGTATCTATCCACCTCGTATGACAGATATAATATGGTGGATCAGACGGAAGAGTATGGAGATATTAAGGTTATTCCATATCCATGGATGAATAACTCGCTCAAAAGCATCTTCCCAACTCGTTGTGGGATCTCGTTGGTATGGACAATTAAGAGTGGAGGCAGGCGATGATAAGGGGGTTGATAATACTTTTGACTGCGGTTTTTGCATCATGCGATTTCGACCATCTCTACTATGAGACTAGCCGATTGGCTTTGGTGCATATCGAGATCGACTGGGAGACTCTCTCTCACGTCTCACCTAATGGTGTCTCGACATATATCTTTGATAGCAACGGTAATAGATACTCAGATGTGGTGCTTAGTGACGACCCAGATAATGTCTATTTGAAACTTCCAGCAGGTAGCTACACGTTAGTTTTTCACAACAATAGCATCTCGGAGTTGAATGGTGTAGAGTTGGTGGGAACAAGCCATATCGACACCTTTAGTATCCACGCTACAAATGCAAGCTACTCATCGGAGTTCGATCTTTTGGATGGTGAGAATTTTGTCAATGAACCCGATGATGTGGTGAGCTATACGCTACGTGATGTGGTGATAGATATGGACGATATCAACTACCACTACTATAAACCCGATTTGTCGGAATATGAGCAGGAGGTGGCGCACAAATACTCCATTCAGCCCGACCATATAGTCCATATATCGAGGATTATTGCCTATCTCGATGGTGTAGAGTACACAGCATCTAAGAGTCCCAAGGCGGTGCTACACGGAATGTCGGGCGGTTACTATTTTGGTGCTGAGTGTACCTCTGAGGAGGATGTGATGGAGCAGTTCGAGGTTAATGTATCATCGAGTGTCACAACGATCTCAATGAGTAGGGTTAGTGGGGCATTGGATGTTCTCGATCCCGATGATTCCGATGGTTACACCGATGACCAGTTGGCAGATATGGGGATGGTCTATGTTGATTGCAACACCTTTGGAATGCACATTACCGACCCCGAGGATCAGCACTACTTTCTATATATGCGATTCTATCTCTATGATGGAACCTACACCGACTATGAGGTCGATATCACCGACTCTATAAAGACCGAGGATACGGGTAGTAATAATCTGCACACCGTTGAGATGATCCTCACGCCTCTACCCGATGGCGATGGAGAGCCAGGTGATGGCACGTGGGGTGTAGGTTCAGAGGGTAGTGATAGTTCGAGTGACACCTTTGATCCATCGCTTGATGAGTGGGTTGATGTTGAGGTTAACTTACCAATGTAAAGCACATAATTATTAACTATAAAAGAATAAAAGTATGAAAAGATTGATTTTGGCAAGTCTGGCGGTAGCTGCACTTGCAAGCTGCTCGAAAGAGAGTACAGAGGATGTGGCGATCACCTCGTCAAAGACTCAGATGGAGTTTACAACCTATGCTAGCACAGCTACAGCTAAGGGAACTCCCGTAAATAGCAACAGCGATTTTAAGGGTACGAACAACCTGTTTAGCGTATCGGCTTATTTTACTGCGACTTCAAGTTTAAATTCAGGAAAGTACTTCTCATTTAGTGATGTGAAGTACATTGGTTCTACTTGGGTGAACCAGTCACAGATGTACTATCCAAATGAGTCTGGTACACTCTACTTTGGTGCTTACTATCCTAGTGATGACACTAAGATCACTAGTGCAAGCTACGAGTATAATAGCGGTCACGATTTAAGTTTTGATTATACAGTAGCCGATGCGGTTACCTCTCAAAGAGATGTGATGTATGCTATCAAAGATTACTCATATACGTCAGAGACTGAGGATTCTATTAATCTACACTTCAAACATGCCCTTACTCAGATCGCCTTCACAGCGACTAAGGATAGCGATATTGATGTCACTGTGACAGGTATTTCGATCTGTAATGTTAATGAAGAGGGAACATTCTCGGCATCGGTAGTTACCGATGACTCTGGTCAAAACGATGAGACAATAGCCTCTGCTAATGTTGATACTGATAACTTTGGAGAGTGGAAAGATCAGAAAACAGCTCAGAACTACGCTGCGGTGATGACTTCAGATGAAGCTATTACTGTTACTAGCGACACAGATGCAACTGCACTTTCAAATTCTACTGACGCATTGATGCTTATCCCTCAGGAGCTTACTGCATGGGATACTGATGAAGGTACAACTAGCGACACAGGTTCATACCTAGCAATAAAATGTAAAATTAGCCATGCGGCAGGTGACGATACAGTGGGTTATGCTTCGATTGTCGACGGTATAGTATTCGTTCCATTTGATACAGATAATATCAAATATGCTGAGGGTGACGTAGATGATGGTTGGAGAGCAGGTTACAAGATCACATATAACCTACACTTCGGTGGTGGATACACCTATCCTGACGGTGGTACAATTCCTGAGCCGGGTACAGTGCCAGATCCAGACGATGTTGTCGAGACTCTTCGCACAATCACATATACTACATCGGTTGATGAGTGGGTTCCTGCATCAGGTTCAACAAGTGCAACAGTGGAGTAGTTAGTTAATTACAAAACTTATGTTACTCACCTCTTTATGGGGTGAGTAACATAGTTTAACTAGATGTGAATTATGAACAGGTATGCTAAATGGATAATCCCAGTGCTGTGGCTATGCTCGTGTAGTGTCGATGAGACTACGGGGTATGATGCTGCCGACGACGAGCATTATATGATCTTTGGGGTGGAGCGTGTGGCGCAGAGCCGCCTTGACTACGATGGTCAATCGGCTACGTTTGAGGCTGGTGAGAATATCGGATTATACGCATTCTACAATAACTACTACTTCTATTACAACGATTATGATGTTTTTGCAGAGTCGGTGATATTTGCAAATCAAGGATTGGCGGTCTACGATGGATATGCTACCTCTGACCCTCAGCTTAGCTGGACATTCAGCACTCTATATGGTACGGCTCCACATACGATTGATATTGTGTCGTACTACCCATTTAAAGAGTATTACAACCCCGATTATGTGATTTTAATTGACTATGTCGATGATGATAGCATAGGACCTACTCTAGAATTTTACTACTACAACTACGACGACGACGAGCAGACATATACGACAAATTCAACTGTCGATTTTATGACCGCATATACTCGTTATAGCTACTACGATGAGGATGAAGATGATTATGGAGCAGCGACATTCCGCACAGAGATGCTCGCTCGCGAATCTATCCCTCTAACATTTACTCGCCAGCTGGCGAGTCTAAACTTACAGGTTACTAAACCAGATGGTTATGAAACCGAAATAAAGGTGGATAGCATCACCGTACACTTCGATGCCTACCAGAAATATACTCTCAATACAGGCAATAGCGATGACCCCGTTGCTGGATGGGAGAGTGACACAATGACTAGCAACTATGCACTCACAGCTACGACGACTCTAGCAGAGCCTAAGAGCTTAACAGAGACATCGTGGGATTCAGATCCCGGCGAGGGTGTGACATACGTGGTGGAGGATCTGCTCGAAGATGATGAGTTGTTGTTCTTCCCCCCAGATACTGATATATTCAAGATCATATTTTACATCACCGATGATGGTGAAGCAAAAACTTATACGTGGCACCCTCATATAACAACCATTGAGGCAAACACACGCTATACACTTAGTCTCGAACTCGACCCAGCGAGAGCAAATTAGAAGATATTATGAGACAATTAATATATTTAGCACTCTTAATATGTGCATCATGTGTAAAGGTAGAGGAGGTTGATCCTCTAAACTCATTGGAGGTTGCTATGTGCTTTCGCTCAGATGTAGAGTCTCGTGCTTATGAGTCTACTGTCGATTCGCTTAAGGCGTATGGTAGGTTTGGTATCGCTGCCTACCTCAACGACTCAGACCATTCGCTATACTTCAAAGATGAGATAACATATAGTAACAATAGCTGGTCGAGTGATAATACTCACTATTGGTCGGTGATGTATGGGGTCGATTTCTATGCCTACTCACCCATTGAGGATTTCATCGTTGTGAGCAATGGGGGCGATTACTCGCTCACCTACACATGTCCAGCGGAGGTGGATGATCAGATCGATCTGCTGGTGGAGACCCTCAAAGATCAATATGGTTCAGCTGATGGTTCGGTGAATCTCGACTTTAACCATGCGCTGAGCAGCATAAAGTTTCAGGTTGAGTTCTCTGGTGAGCCTAATGTTAGCCTAAACTATATCACAATAAACTATATGTATATCGAGAAGGAGCGAACATATAACTTCGGAACTGAGACATGGGACGAACCCGAAACCCCAATCTACTTCGATAATAGCGAGACCCCAGTGTTGTTAGATGATCTGGATAAGCAGATAATGATTATCCCTCAGAGTGTTAACACCGTAGATAAGGATGATCTTCACTATATCTCGGTATCTATCAGCTATGTGTTGGTTGATGGCTCTCTCGGGGATGACAGCGGTACAGAGGTGATGACGGGTGTTATGCAACTTCCTCCTCCTACTGTCGATGGGGAGTATCTGATGGGGAAGGTCTACACATATAAGATCACAGTCAACGAAGAGATACTTACCATTGGCGAGGCGACAATTACTGATAGCGAAGAGCCGCAGACGGCATACGGAAATATCGACCTAGGGTTGATTACCGAATATATGACACCAGCAGAGATTGGATATACAGGTACTGACGAGGTGGATGCTCAATTCTATTACACCACCGCTCAGAGGGTTAAAACACTGCTCCTAGATGATGTTCGCGACTTTGTTGTTGTGGGGTCGATGGGAGCTAGTGATAACGAAGGTGAGAACACTTTGGGAAATGGAAAGTTGGGTTTCTATGGCTCTACCTCTAGTCCATTCTATATAGGTTCAATATTGGCTGGTCTCAACTCTAATAATAGCAGTGATTACTACTCTATCGATCTGCGAGGCACCTTTGACTACCCTCGATTTGCCGATGCTAATAACGATACTACCGCTGATGACGACACATCAACGGTTAGTGAGGTTAGTGAGGTTGAAGATGATAGTGATAATACAATCGGTGCTGATGAACCGATACTTATTGCAGGTCTCTTTGCAGAGATCGATTGGCTCGATGAAGTGATACTCCCCAACGGAATTGCAGCGATCGGAAACCACGCCTTTGCGAGTTGTGGTGCGCTGAGAACGATCGACCTTGCCGAGATTGAACATATCGAGATCGGTGCTTTTCAAGATTGCGAGAATCTTGAAACTGTTGAGAATGGTGCGCTTACACGAGTCCACGATCATGGTTTTGATAGCTGTGTGTCGCTCACAACCATTGATTTGTCGAAGGTCACGGAGATCGATACTTATGGATTTGTCGATTGCGAGAATCTTACAAATGTCAATCTGACTAATCTTAAAGATATCGGTATTCATGCCTTTAATGGGTGTACAAACCTTACGCTAGTCGAAGGATCTGAACTTCAGGGATTTACAACCGTGGAGGATTACGCCTTTAGCGGATGTACAAGATTGGGGGAGAATGGTGGTAGTAAGATCAATCTTGACAATGCTACTTCGGTTGGCAACCACTCCTTTGCCGAATGTGAGCATATTGAGCTGTCGAGTGGAGACCTCGATGACCTACTCTCTGTTGGTGTGTATGCCTTTAACGAATGCACAGCGTTGGGAGCAGGTGGTCAGGAGCTATCGATCCCCAATCTAGTGAAAATCGACACAGCTAGTTTTACCAAATGTGTTAATCTCAATATCGTTGATGGGTTGGAGAATCTGGAAACCATTCCATACTACGCATTTCAGTATTGCGAAAAATTTACAGGCTATTCATCTAGCGATGAAGATAAGGTGCTGTCGCTCCCAAAAGTCACTAGGGTTGATGGTTACGCATTTGACAACACCGCAGTGACTAGTGTTAGTTTCTCCGATAAACTAACCTATATCGGTGAGTATGCCTTTAGTGAGTGTGGCTCATTGACTACACTCTCGGGGATGGAGAGTGTCGAGACAGTAGGTTACTCAGCCTTTTCGAACTGCTATAATCTAGAGATTCTGGAGTTGCCGAAGATGACAGGCGAGGTTAGTGGATGGTATTTCAGTGGTTATAGCAACTTGCATACTGCCAATTTTGCCTCGGCAACAAGTGTCGGGAATGGAGCATTCCAATATTGCGTCTCATTGACGAGCCTCGATCTATCGTCAGCAACCTATGTTGGTACGATGGCTTTTCAAGGGTGTTCGATGTTAGAGGAGTTGATACTCCCAAAGGTGACATCGTTTGGACCCTATCTCTTCTCGGGGTGTAGCTCCCTTAGGGTGTTGCAGATGGATGCTTTGGAGACTCAAACTTCGGAGGAGTATAAGAGTGATAGTGGAACAACGGTGACAGAGAATATCTTCGAGATGGTTCAGGCATGCACAAATTTAGAGGAACTGTACCTGCCGAGTGTTGAGGCGGATAGTTTTGGTGGTTATCAGTATTATAACAATACCTCATTGGCATATCTCGATCTTGCATCTGTGAAAGAGGTGGTAAAGGGTACATTTGCAGATAATAATATTGTAGCTGTCGATCTACGTTCAGCAATAACGGTTGACAGTATGGCTTTTCAG
This sequence comes from Rikenellaceae bacterium, assembly GCA_047178765.1. Lineage (GTDB taxonomy): Bacteria > Bacteroidota > Bacteroidia > Bacteroidales > Rikenellaceae > Alistipes. Next base: position 8,699 of record JBCQTG010000006.1, read on the forward strand.
AACTGTGAATCCTTGAAGAGGATAAATTTAAGTAGTGTGGAGACTGTTAGGGCTTGGGCGTTTGCAGATATAGAAAATACTGATTGTGAGATATGGCTACCTGAGTCTCAGCAGGCTAATGTTACTGGCACAACAACTTGGCAGGGTAAGACATGGGGAGCAATCCACTATGGCAACGACGGATTCTATTTGAAAAGTGAGTAGATAAGCAAAGTCGATGACCAAAATAGTCAATAACGTGGTTAAAAAAGCCACATCAATGAGGATATCGGCAAAAAAGCAGACTCCAATGCTTTATAACTTTGCAAAAGGAACTCAAGTATAGAGGGAGCTAAATGGATAATAAGTTAACTAAAACAGATAAAAAAATGAAAAAGTTTACAATGATGCTCGCCATGGCGGCGACAATGGCGTTCATGTCATGCAACAAAGATGATGTGTCCGATTCAGGTTCAGGCGAACCAAAGGGGGATTCAGGTACGGGCTATGTCTCAATCTCGGTTGATTCTACCTACTCCCGTGCAGGTGTATATGATGATACTGATGAGAACAAGATCCACTCACTAGCTCTGCTTACATTCGACTACAACTACGATTACATCGGCTATCACAATGTCTATTTGACGGATGGTGAATTTCTCTGCGAGGTAGCAGCCGATTCACGTAGATTCTTTGTTGTTGTCAACCCTTCGGATGATATTTTGACGGCAGTTAAAGAGGTAAGTGCTTATAGTCAATCACAGTTCTCGACTCTCCCAGCTCTTGCGATGTTGGCATCAGATGTCTCAACTAAGAACTATAAATCTAATAGCGACGAGACACGTGGTTTCACTATGGTCAACTGTGGAGAGATGAACAGCTCAGGTATTTTGCTTGAGTCGTTGGTGTCGGTGACTACAAGCCTCGGTGAGACAGCAGATACAGCAACCCCAATCACTATATATGTTGATCGTATGGTTGCGAAGTTTGATTACGCGATTGATGACTCGTTTGACGATTATACAGAATCTATGTTTACTGGAGGTTATAACTTAGCCAGAGGATCGGTTGAGGCTGTAGCTTTGACAGCAACGAACAAGGCATCGTATCTCTATTCAATGATTAACACCAATACTCTAACTGATGATAATGTCTATCGCACCGACCACAATATGGCGGTAGGCGAGACTTTGCAGGAGGAGGGTTATCTTCGCGATGCACTCACAGCAAACTTCAACTGGTTGAAGAATGGTGGGGATGAGACTACCGAGGCGGCTTTTGACTCATCATCTACTGATATCCCAGAGTTTGTGCTTGAGAATACCGTTACTCCATCATATAGCAACTCAAACAACCTTACTCAGGCGATTGTTAAGGCTAAATATAATAGGATGTTGAGTGATGGTACTCTTCCTGAGTTGGGAGCAAGCTGGTTTAAGATGTACACATCTGATGGTACTGGTACTCTATATCTATCGTTTGATGATGTTGTCGATCTATACAATGGTGATTACACTAGCTTCACTGTGGATGATGATGTAAAAGATGCGATGGATCTTCAGCTTCAGAAGATTATGGGTGATGACACTTACAAGTGGAATAAAGTGGGATTGTCAATAGAAGATCTTGATGCTAAGCCTTACGGAGGTTACAATGCAGCAACCGTAGAGAATGAGTCAGACTACGTTCTTATATACTACCAGAACGCTATCAACTACTACGATATCTTTATTCAGCACGATGCTAATCAGCCTGTAGGTCACCTTGGTCGTTGGGGTATGGTGCGTAACAACTCATATACAATGAACATCACTGGAATTATGCAGGAGGGACTACCTTATATCCCCGATCCAACAGATCCAGCTATCGTAGATCCAGAGAATCAAGATCCAACAAACCCAGAGCCTGCGGATGAACCAGATGCTTATATCTCTGTTACCATCTCAGTGAACCCTTGGGTAATCTGGTCTCAGGATTCACCACTTATGTAATTGGTTGACAATTAGTTGTTGGTGGGGCTGGACTCCACCAACAACTAAACTAAAAAAATAAAACAGTGAAAAAATTAGTGTTAAATATAACTTTACTTCTGCTTACATTACTCGGAGTTGGTTCGTGTAATATCAAGGAGGATATGAGCGATTGTCAGGGGGCAATGATCCTCGACTACTCGGCTTATTCCGATGTGGTATTAGATGCTATCAACTACGACGAGCAGATCGACATATTCGTATTTGACCCTAATGGTATCTGTATTAAGGTTTATAATTTTGTCTACGGAGAGTTTCAGAAGAGTAATTTCCAATTCTCTTTGCCTATCGAATACCGCGGTTATAACGCGGTGGTGTGGCAGGGGATACGTAGCGAAAACTACGACTCATCGACAATGGCGTTAGGAAAGAGATACGAGAATTTCTATTTGAACCTGCTCTACGATACAGCTACTGGTAGCTACGCGGGAGTTCCCGATCCGCTGTGGGCATCGCCTATTGAGCCTATCGATTACTGCGCTAAGATCACTCGTCATAGGGTCTATATGACCAGACTGCACACCGAGGTGAAGCTCAATCTAAAGATGCAGCTGTCGGCAGGTTCGATCGTTGATCTCGATGCTAATGATTATGAGGCGAAGATCACCGTTGCCAACGACTCATACAATACAGATTATACGCTCAATCCAGAGTGCAAGAGCATTGACTATACAAACATCGGAGCTGATATCGGAACGTTGAGATTGACCACAGATATGGATTGCACACTCTCGGTAGGTGAGGTGTCGCTCGATCTCATAAAATATATGTTGGCGACAAAAACAGATAGTTCGTTGAGCGACCAAGAGTTCCTCGATCGAACAAAAATTTGGGAGATCGATCTTATTGTTAAGGTTAGCGATAAGGGGTATGTGGCCGTGATGCTCAGCATCAATGGCTGGGTTCAGTGGTTTTCAGATGGTGGATTAAGTTAAGCGTATGAGAAGATTAAGATACATATTAGTTGCTTTTGCTTTGGTGGTCGCTCTGAGTTGCCATAAGGATAGCATACCTACGACCCATAGTGATGAGGCGGATGTTGATACCGTTATTATCTCTATGGATCTATATGGTGGTTCATCTTCTCGTGCGACTGCTTACTCATTGCAGGAGGGAGTTTTGGGTGAGGCTGAGTACTATGTTAATAGCCTTAGAGTCTATATCTTCGCCTCGAATGGCTCACTGGACAAGATGGTTAAGTATGATGATCTCAATGCAAATCAGCTGATTGGGCAGAAGATTGAGGTGCCAAAGGATACGAGCAAGGAGATATACTTCGTAGCTAATGAACCTGAGGCGTTAGAGGATAAGTTGGATGCAGCAACCTCGGCTGAGGAGCTAGAGCAGCTTAATTTCGAGATTGCGGAGGCGATGAATGGGGGGTTCAATGGTGATGCTAAATTTGCGTCAGGTGAATTCTGGATGCCGATGAGTGCCAAATATAGCGTTGGTAATGCAATGGCAGATATTCAGATCTATGTCGGTTTGACAAGGGCAGTGGCGAGGGTCGATCTGTACCTTAGTAAGGGGGATGACGCAGCTTCGCGAAGTGTAGAGCTTGATGAAGATACAAAATTTTATGTCGATGGAGTGAGCTACGATACCTCTCTCTTTGAGGGAACGGTTGAAGAGCAGACAACTCTTGAGAGCTTTGAACTTGCATCGTCCGATATGACCATTAGCTCATCAACATCCCAGAGAGTGCTATCGTTCTACACCGCTGAACGTACCTATGACCACACCGATAGCGGCTCAGCGATAACCATAACGGTGGATGGGATAGTTGAAGATGGAAAGAGACAGGAGGCGAAGAGTGTAACGCTAGGTGATGAGACACTCAGTGAGCTTAATCGAGACTATGTATATAGAATCTATGGCACATATAACGGAACAGAGATCGAGGCGGGTGATTTGGAGATTATGAAGTGGGAAGATGTGGAGATAGACGCCGAGATTGAGGGTGTTATGGTGGCTGTGGACAGTGAGGTGGCGATGGATTGGCTGCTTAATGGTAATAGCTACGCATGTAAGCAGATCTCGTTTGGTAGCAACAAGGCTATCTCTTTCTACCTGCCTGTGATAGTTGGTAGTGGCTCTGATCTAAGCTATGAGTTTAAACTCTATGAGTTTGAGTCGATGGAGGCTGGCAGCTCATATAGCCTCAAAGATATCAACTTGACAAATAACTATATCTTCGCTACGAGCTGGATCGAGAGTGCGACTATTCACTTCACCTCCCAGCAGTCGGGGTATATTGAGTTTGTCTACACACCTGTAAAGGTGAACTACACGATACAGACATACCCAATTAGAATTAAGAGCGACAATGTGACAAAGCAGATGAAAGCGGTCTACGACAATGGTTATCTGCCAGCATCGCTGCTCTCCGACGAATGGGCTAGTAGAGCACCTGGAGGGGTGCTCTTTGCTAAGCGTGGCGAGGCTAACCACCCACTAACAACACCTGAGATTCTCTATCGCGATGATGATGGTTACTATCGAGGAGAGCATAGCATCACGGGCGGTGAGATCTCTACATACTGCTCCGATACCTTTGGCTATGGCTGGTATATGCCCTCATACTCCGAGATGGTGGAGATAGCTGAGAAGTTCGATATGTTGGGTGTGTCGTATAGATTCCAGAATAATGGTAGTGCCGATGGATTGGGTGAGCTCACGGAGTCTCGATATTGGACCTCGTCGGCGAGTTCTGAGTTCCCAGGTTATTATTGGACAGCCGATTTTATGTCGCGTGATTATATGAACGTAGGTTTGATGGAGCGTAGAGATGGCGGCGGTAGCTACTTCGTTCGATGTGTTATGGACCTTCAATAGTTGTGAATTATGAATTATAAGTTATTAATAATATCTCTGCTGTTGGCTATGGTTGGATGTGTGAAAGATCCAGATGTAGCACCCTACACCGATAGTGAGGGGCAGATCTTTACACTCTCCATTGAGTCGTTCTCCGATGTGGCGATTGGCTCGTCACGCGCTGCAACGAGCGAGACAATGATTGATCGTGGATATATCCTCTTTTATAGCAGTTCAACTGGCGCATATAAGGGGTATAAGGCAGTTGCTGATCTCAATATTACTTATAATGGTTCGACAGTATATTTCGAGGCTGGAGATGAGTTCTCATCAACAGATAAGATAATTGGTATCTTCAACCACGATGTTAAAGCTGAGATACCTACGGATTTTAGCGAGGTGACAAGCGAGAACTTAAATATCTACTTCCCTCTCTCTGCTACTTATCTTGATGCTATTGAGGCGGAGATGAATAGCGGTGTCTACTCACTAGGTATGCCAATGTTTGTCAACGACTTCACCGATAGCGATAGGGCTGTTCGCGAGATCTACCGCTCGGTGGCTCGTATGGAGTTGTTTATCAAGAGTGGTCTCACCATCGAACACGATAGCCATACACACGATATTGGGGTGTCGAATCTGAGCTATGAGGTAGTAAACGCAATCAGTGTGGGTTCGGTTGGCGGAAGTTCGGCAGAGGAGCAGAGTTGTTTCACTAACTTCACGACTCTCGAAACTAGTGATAATCTCCCATATGCCTTAACCGAATATACAACAACGGCTGAAGATGGCGATAATAAGGTCTATCTCTACCCTTATGCCTACTCTACTAAGTCGGTAGCAGGCGATGAGCTAGGGGCGACAACTTATAGCAATGATAGGTTCTCTATTATTCTAAAGCATAATGATAAAAATATCTACAACGGTTCGGTCGAGGAGGCACGCTACTATAAGCTCAACATTGTAGATAAGGTTAGCTCGACCTATTTCGATGTCGAGGCAAATCACAGTTATCGAGTTGTAATCACAGCGGTGAATAGCCGCGGATACTCTTCGGTTGAGGAGGCGTATAAGATGCCACCGAGCAATATTGAGTATGAGATCTACGATGACAAGGGTGGTTTGACCTACTCGAATGGTCAGTATGCAATCAGTATTGATGAGGTACTTAGCTACGATGAGGTTTTGGTTTATGGATCTAAAGAGACCACTATGGAGTTTAATAATATCCGCTACGTGCTGCCCGATGGTGGTCAGATGGCTGATGAGTTTATCACCAACGAGGTTATCTTTGAGATTCTGAGTACCACGGATGCCGCCGCAGATAGCGGAACATGGGTAGATCCAGCGGATGAATTTAAGGTTGAGGTAACAAGCGATTTTGATTTCGATAACGAGGGCAAGAGTCTACTCACCTCCGAAGGAAAGTCGATCAAGTTGACTATGACGAACGCTGGTGAGTGCAAGATAAAACTAAGGATCAAGCTTGGGAATCTGGAGATGGGGCGAGATGAGATCACCATTACAAAAGTTGCGACAAATGGCGATGGTGATGGTGTGTTCGATGCCCACCCCAACCACATTGAGATTGCAGGTCATGCGTTTGTTGAGGGTACTTGGTATAGTGACGATATCGATTTTGGGGCTAGAGCCTCATCTGTAGAGCTAACCGATGAAACCGATGGAGGTACGGTGGTCTATATGGGTGAAAATACAACGCCTACTGGCTATAAGACTATGGATGGAGCGGTGAGTGGTGCGTACTCAATCAACTCATACCCTGTGTTCTCGCCAAAGACTCGTAAGGGCTACTACTCATATATTGGTGATGATAATGAGACGCGCATGGTGATGATCCAGCTAGAGCAGCTAGCACCATTCTATCTTGGTCACTTCGGTAGTGCAGCTTCGAACGATAGTGAGTACCACTATAACGCTATTGTTTGCGAGAAGATCGAGGAGATTGAATACACTGATTGGGAAGGAGATCATGCGACTGGCGGTATTAAAGAGTGGTCCGAAGAGTTAAAAACATACTATATGGGGTCTATTTGGGATGATTATATGGGACTTGGAAATCGCTATCTAAACCTTGTTGAGGGACTTGATATAACAACATCTATTGTTGAGAATAACCAATCGTCGTTGTTGCCAACAGCGGCTCACTATTGCTATATGAAGAATGATGTTAATGGTAATGGAAAGATCGATAGCGATGAGCCTATAAAATGGTATCTTCCAGCTCAAAATCAGGCTCTGGCGATGTGGATAAATATGAATGTTTTTGACACAGATATTGACCTCTACAAACTCAATAATCAAACGGGTGATGAGAATAATTATTATTGGACATGCTCCGAGGTTGATGATACCGATGATTATGTCTATACACCGCCAAGCGATTTTACAGGTTTTGCATTGAGAATGAATATGTTGGAGGGACAGGCTGATATTAGTCCGAAGACGGATAGTTGGGCGGCAAGTCATATTAGATGTGTAAGAGGGTTGGATTAAAAATGTTACCAGAGATGAGACCAATATTATATATAATTTTAGTCATAGTCCCTATGCTTAGCTTTGGGCAGCGTATGGAGATATACACATATGAAAGTTTTAAGTATATAGCTCTATACGCCTATGGTTTGCAGCGAGATGTAGTCAAGACTAATGCTGAGATGAAAGCAGCGCAAATGAATGGTGATGGAACAGGTGTAATGAGACGACACCACACAACAAAGGGCTTTGATGAAAGGATTGGCAATGAGGGTTACAACGCCAATGATAAGATCTCCTTTGCCTTTATGATTGCACCTCGTAATGTTGATGTTGATGGAACAGAGACCACGAAAGCGGTGCTTTTAACTTGGGCGGAAGCCTCTGGCTGGGATACGTCTTTAAATAGCGGCAGTGGTGAGTACTATGATACAGCAACAGGCGTTGGTGTTGGTGAGTCGATATTAGCCACAGAGGCAACTGGTTGTGCGGCATATAGGGGTATGAATGGCAAAGATAACCCCGGGGATTGGCGACTACCGACACAACGTGAAATCCAGATTATGTTTACAGTTATTGAGCAGTCATTGGGATATGTCGCTTCAGGAGAGGTCGATCACGAGATTATTGAGGGTGTTTATTGGACATCGACCGAGTTTTACTCATCGGATGCACCTGGATCCGCTTGGTCAATTAGCTCTATTACAGGACAACCTATATATGATAAAAAAGATAATATCAACGCTGCATCTGGAGTTAATGAGAATCGAATGGCGCGCTGTGTGAAGGATATTTACGAAACAATAAACGAACAATAGAATATGAGACACTATCTAACAATACTATTTGCATTTGCTTTTGTTCAGGTCAATGCTCAGAAGATAGCCGTAAAGAGCAACCTGCTCTATGATGCCTCAGCAACGATAAATCTGGGTGTTGAGATCGGTCTGGGCAAACGCACAACGCTCGATATCTCGGGAAACTACAATGCTTGGGATACCAATACGGAGCTTAACGAGAAGATGCGCCATCTGCTTATTCAGCCTGAGTTTCGCTACTACCTCTGCGAGAGGATGAAGGGACATTTTGTTGGTGCGCATGCTCATCTGTTGCAGTACAATATCAGTGGAGACCATTGGCTACCGGGGATTTTCAAAGAGGTGAGTAATCTGCGCGGTGTCGACATGTCAGATAGCCGATATCAAGGTGAAGGCTATGGAGTTGGTTTGGTCTATGGCTACGACTGGGTAATTGCGCCACGATTCAATCTGGAGTTTACGGTTGGTGCTGGCTATCTCTATTTAGATTATGAGAGGTATGGAGCATCGAAGTGTAGTCCATGTATAGAGCAGAGTTCAAAGAACTATTGGGGTCTTACGAAGTTGGGTGTTTCATTGGTTTATATCATCAAATAGGTCTAGGTTATGAAGAGATATTATATAATATTAGTGGCGTTAATGGCATTGCAAGGCTCTCTGAACGCTCAAAATAGATTAGGGGCGGAGGTTACTGTCGAGAGGTTGAACTATGAGGCGGATATGGTCTATGTTGATCTTAAATTTGATCTTAGCGCGCTGAAAATCGGTGCTCAGAAGAGCGTTGTGCTTACGCCTAAACTACATAAGGAAGATAGCGACAAGGAGCTAGCATCGATCATTGTGAAGAGTCGCGGTGGGGTAAAGTCACACGAAAGAGCTGTGGTGCTTAACAATCCTGATACGATGATATTCGAAACAACACCTTATAAAACAATTGAGTTTTTTGGTGAACAGAAGTGTGAGTCAACCCACTATCGCGTGTCGATCCCATATGAGAGGTGGATGGTCAACTCTCAGCTCTATGTAGATTGCTCAACATATGGCTGCTGCCAGCGCGAGGATAGTGGTATGATCGTTCCATCAGACAATATTTTACTCATCGATATCCCCGTGGTTGATGATTATCAGGTGGTGGCAGATGTGGAGATGATAAAGCCCGAGAAGGTTGCTGTCAAGAGACGAGATATTGCCTATTCGGCTGAACTCGTCTTTAAGGTTAATTCAACATACCTCGATCCCGATTTGGCGAACAACCGCAAGGACCTTGACTCGATAGATGAGATGATGCAGTCGGTAATGTCGGATAGTGACTATACAATTACGCGGATAAATATCATCGGTTATGCCTCGCCTGAGGGGTCGTTGAGTGCGAATATGAAGCTCTCTGAGGGTCGTGCAACGGCTTTGGAGAGGTTGATGGAGCAGAAATATAAGAGTATCCCATCTAAGTTGTATAGCGTGAAGTATGGTGGTGAGAACTGGGATGAGCTATATAAAATTGTTAGCGAGAGTGATCTTGCAGAACGAGATGAGGTGCTAGGGATTATCAACAATATATCTGTCGAAAATGGTAGGGAGACGAAGTTGATGGCTCTTAATAGAGGTGCGACATATCGATATATGCTCGAAAATTTCTTCCCCCATGTACGCTTGGTTGTGGTTGATGTGGAGTATAATGTCGATGCTTATGATCTCGATAGGATCGCTGAGTTAATCGATACAAAGCCACAGAACCTAAGTCTTGAGGAGATGTATCGTCTCTCGGAGAGCTATAATATGGGTGATGATGAGTTTGAGAAGATCTTCCTAACAGCGGTGAAGGTATTCCCCGATGATGAGGTGGCACAGAATAACGCTCTGGTGACTGAGATTAGAGGGGGCAACCTCGAACGAGTAGAGGCAGTTGCTGGGTTGGTAGATCGTGAGACTCAGTCGGCTGAGTTGGCTAATAGCTTGGGTGTATACTATCTGTTGATCGGAGATCTACAGGCGGCTCAGAGTGTGTTGCAGCGTGCGCAGGATCTGGGTAGCACAAGGGCTGAGGGTAATATGGTTCAACTCTCAAAAAGAGCTGAGAATTTAAAGTTTCAGCGCGAGAGCGAGGAGTTTAGGGTGAAGATATATGGTGAGTAGTAGGTTAGTTTTTTGGTTGATTGTTACCACACTCCTTATGGGGTGTGGTAATGTCGTCTCTACGCAGGGGGATCATTCAACTAATAAAATCGCTATGCCTACTATCCCCTCGGCAATCGTGGATGTTGATAGTCGTAGAGAGTATCTGGCACAGCACTATTGGGATGGGGTAGATTTTACGGACTCTCTTTTTCTTAAGAACGACTCACTTGTCGGATGTCGAGTCGCGGGATATATACAGGTGCTAATGATGAATCCTCCATCGGTAATTGAGCGGAGTGTCGATCAACTCTTGGGGAGGGCATTGAGTTTGGGTTATGAGCCGTTTGAACGACTCACCTCGACATTTGAGGACTACCTCTATAACCCCAACTCGCCACTTCGCAATGAGGAGTTGTATCTCTATATTTTGCGATATACTGTTGAGCGGTCTGCATTGGATGATATCTATAAAATACGCCCACGCAGGCAACTAGAGATGGCTCTACGGAATCGTGTAGGTGAAGAGGCTTTGGATTTTGAATATACTACCTTGTCTGGTGAACTGTCAACACTCCATGCAACAACAACTCGCTATACTCTGCTGTTCTTTAATAGTGCTACATGTTCGGAGTGTCTACGTGTTCGGCGAATTTTGTCGGAGAGTGAGACTCTAAAGAGTATGGTTTCGGCAGGTGTAATGACAATATTGTCTATCTATCCCGACGCAAATGAGTCGGAGATGCTCAAAGATGAACTTTCGCCTCATTTTATATACGCTCTTGACACTAAGGGTGCTATATATAAGGAGCGGCTTTATGACCTCAGAGCGTTGCCGAATATCTATCTATTGGACTCCACCCATCGAGTGGTCCATAAGGATATCGCCATTGAGAAGCTGTTGAGATATTTGCCCACACAAAGCGAACGATAGAAAATTACATAGAAGGACCTAATTACCCGACAAAAAATCAATCACTCCACGACCATCAAACAATCGACCATTATTACACATAGCTACTACCAATACCTCAAGCCCATATTCCCCAAATGATTTAGCTAAATAACCGTGATCGCAAAGCCGTATTCGTCGAATGTTTTCGTGAACATATTTCCCGATTAGATACGCCCAAACAAATGATAACATCATCAATGACAACATCTTAGCGAATCTATCAACATCTCGAATATGCGTCGCTTGTTTGTTTTTGTCGGGTAGTTAGAAGTAGTTGTTGTTCCATATAGCTACATAAATACTCGTATCTGCATGCCTTATAAATTAAAAAATCATAATTAAACGTGAACAGCTTTTGTAAAATGAACATTATTTATTACCTTTGCCAGCGATATAAGCATCTCAACAATGCAAAGCAGAATGTAGCTATATAAAGCACTTCGCTCGTTTCTAAATCGTTAGCAGTTGCTGAATAATATGTGGTAATGTGTTGATTTTGAAAGAGTAACAATTTGTAGCATGACTCGCTGTGTGGAAGGTTATATGTTTCTTAATGTCAGCCTCTAAGCACCATTCAAGCAGTGCAAGATTGTGCCAAGCTGAATATTTCAACCCTGCAAAAACTCGCTCGTCATCCTCGCCTCGCTCGCCCATATATCTCACAGCTTGATCCGAAATATCAAGATACTCAAAACCTTTGGTTTTCTTCTGCCGAAAGATGATCCTCGTAGTGCCATCATACTCCTGCACCTCGCTCCAAGTCAGCTTGTTAATATCACTCCAACGCATACCCGTAAGGCACGAGAACAGGAACGCTTGCTTTAAGATTGGATATTTGCAAGGTGCTGATACCAATCGCTTTATTTCCTCAAATGTTAAATACTCACGATGTGCCTCCTCGACCTTTGCAGGGGTGATTTTCGCAGCAGGGGATTGCGGAATAATACCCTCATCAACCGCTTGATTAAGTGCTGCTTTCAACTTCAAAAAGTAGCTACTTTGGCTCGCTAGTGATAACTTTATGTCACTCTTAGTCCTCGCTCCCTCAGCAAGATAACGCTTGAAGCCCTCGCAAAATCGTTTGTCAACCATCTCAAAAGTGGTATTTTCACCTGCATAAGCCAATAGATGCTTGAGCGCACTATCCCAGTTACCCCAATTGCCGGGGGAATCTCTGCGACGCTCAATCATCTCACGTATGTAGCCCACAAGATTGGTGCAGATTTTATACTCAACCGCAAATCCGTAGCTCTTATTCTGTTCGGCAAGGAGCCGTTTTTCTTTAACCTTCTCCGCCATTTCGAGATTGACCTTGTTGTGGTCTCTCTCTTTTTTGTCCTTTGGAGTCGAGTATAGGTAGTATTCCAAGGTTTCATATTTGCGGTTTGCCTTTGGCTTACCGTTCTAGCCCATATAGTACTCCAAAACTAAAGAAGTCCTGCCAGACTTTAGTTTACGTTTGATTAACTTTATCTCCATAGTGTCGTAAATTATTTGCGGTTCTTTGCGACATATTTGACAAATTATAAGTTGTATATCATCTTAACTGAATGACTTAACTGTCTGAAATATAAGACATTTATATGCGTTTGTTTAGATGTTGATTTATTAGGTTACTTTCCAATGCAGAAAGAAGAGAATATCTCCTTGAGCAGGGTTTGTGAGGTTATCTCTTCGCCGGTTAGACGTCCTATATGGTGTAGGGTTTGGCGTAGATCTTCGGCTAGCAGGTCGGTGGGTAGATTATTATCCATCGACTCTAGTGTTCTTTGAAGAGCTGATGAGGCGTCGCTAAGATGGGTGTAGTGTCGCGCGTTTGAGACCACTATATCCCCAGCATAGAGCGAACTCATATCAACGGATGAACCTAAGATACTCAACAGCTCATCTACACCCTCGCCGCCCTTCGCCGAGATATGAACAACATCATCATATCCGCCAATCAAGGAGGCGTCAATATCAAGCCCCATGTTTAGGTCACACTTATTAACAACCAAAACAACACGCTGGTCCTCAACATCGACACCCTGCAAGGGTTGCAACGGCATATCTGCCGAACCATCTACAACATGAAGCACAATCTGCGCCGAGCGTAGTGCTGCAAGGCTTCGTGCTATCCCCATCTGCTCCAGCTCATCTGCCGTATCATGCAGACCCGCGGTATCAACAAATCGATAATCAATACCACCTATATTCAACACCTCCTCAATCGTGTCGCGCGTAGTCCCAGCAATAGAGGAGACCATCGCACGATCCTCACCCAACAATCTATTCAACAGCGTACTCTTACCAGCATTAGGCGACCCTACAATAGCAACTCTTACCCCATTCTTAAGTGCATTGCCCAGCTTAAACGACCTCTTCAATCGATCCACCGCTGAGGCTATAGTCACTATCAATGTACGCAATTGAGTGCGATCAGCAAAGGATACATCCTCTTCAGAGAAGTCCAGCTCCAACTCAACCAACGAACATAACCGGACCAACTCATCACGTAGCTGGTGGAGTTTAGTTGAGTAACCACCACGCAGCTGCATAGTTGCCATACGGTGAGTAGATTCATTTGTCGTAGCAATAAGATCAGCAACAGCCTCAGCCTGAGAGAGATCAATGCGCCCCGACATAAAGGCACGCATGGTGAACTCTCCGGGGTCAGCCAATCTAGCACCATGGCGAACAGAGAGATCTATAATCCGATCGACTATATATCGCGATCCATGGCAGGAGATCTCCACGCTATCCTCACTCGTATATGAGTGTGGAGCAAGGAATAGTGACAGCACTACATCATCAACAATCTGCTCACCATCAACAATATCGCCATAGTGCATAGTGTACCCCTTTGCACTACACAGATCTACTCCTCTACGCGAACGAAACATCTCTGAAACCAACTGCACAGACCCCTCGCCACTCAGGCGAATAACAGCAATCGCCCCCCCTGAGAGTGTCGCTGGCGCAACAATTATCTCTGAACCTAAACTCATCTAATTTTCAATTTGCTCGCAATATAACAATTATTTTCTAATCACTATAACACTACCATAAATTTATAACGACTAAGCCCCTAAATACAGACCTTAATGGATAGTGCTATTCGTTGAACAGATTGCGCTTTTGGTAGAATCTATATTGTTTTTCTGTTTCAAAATATGATATTTGTCTCTATAGGGTATAGAGATGACAAATATAAGTGAGATAATATCAGGATTTCAAGGGGTTGCGCTATCTGAGATGGATAGAGTGAAGTTGATGAGCCGAACCGATAGCAAATATTGGTTTGGAGAGGAGTCCCTTGTCAAATTACTAGATGAAATGTCGCAGTATTACTACATCTTAGAGGTGTGTAATATGCGACTTCTGCCATATGAGACCACCTACTTCGACACGGTTGACAATGAGATGTACAGCAACCACCATCGAGGCAAGATGAATAGATACAAGATACGCAAGCGCAACTACGTCACCACACAGAGTGGTTTCTTAGAGGTAAAGTTCAAAAATAACAAGGGGCGAACCATCAAGAGTCGTCAACCATCCGACTACCATACACTGGAGTTCAACCAACAGGAGAGGGAGTTTCTCCGCAACAACACCCCATATAGCGGCGAGGAGTTGAGGGTCTCGCTAAAGTGTCACTTCTCTCGCATAACACTGGTGAGTAAGCAGTTTAATGAGCGATGCACCATTGATATGGATATTAAATTTCAAACATCTAACAGCGAGAGAGAGCTAGGCAATCTGGTTATCGTGGAGGTTAAGAGAGATGGTCGTAGCCAGAGCCACATAATCGATGCCTTGACACGTCATAGATTAACTGCTTCGGGTTTTAGTAAATATTGTATTGGTCGGAGTATAAATGAGGAGTATCTAAAACATAATAACTTCAAGCAAAAACATCGTGAGATAGGTAAAATAGTTATGAAATCATCAAACAACACTGAATTATGGAGATTGAATGGATAGAGAGCCTTAGGTTTTTAGAAATTAGGCTCATCAATATTGAGGATTTTGCAGAGTTGATCTTTCGATTCCTGCTCAATAGCCTAATGTTACTGCTGATAGTACACTACCCCTATCTGAAACATAGCACACGTCGCAACTATACATTTAGCTTTGTTGCGGTGGGGATGACCGTATTCCTGCTCTGCTTCCTACTCAATAGCGTTAAGCTGGAGCTAGGCTTTGCATTGGGACTCTTTGCTATTTTTGGAATCATTCGTTATCGAACCGATGCTATTCCATTTAAACAGATGACCTATCTGTTTGTGGTTATTGGACTCTCGGTTGTTAATGCGTTGGCAAATAAAAAGGTGAGCTATGCAGAGCTTATATTTACCAATCTAATGATCTTAGCGGGGCTATGGCTTTTGGAGAAGTTTTTGAGTCGTAATCATGAGAGTTCAATGGTTGTCACATATGAAAATATTGCAAATATTCACACCAATAATTATGAACAACTTATGGAGGATCTAAGAGTGCGCACAGGCTATGATATAAAACATTTTGAGGTTGTTGAGATCAACTATCTGAAAGATGTAGCAAAACTGACAATATACTTCAATCGCGATCAGAACAGTTTTTCAAGAGAGGAGGTAGAGTCATGATGTTAAGGAGATTATATATACTTTTTGCGCTATTAATTTTATGTTCGACCACGAGCTTTGCCGATGGTACGCGCGATGATGTTGAGGCGGTTTATAAATATCGTTTTGAGACCGATTTTCAGATCAAACTAATGAAGGGGCTAAAGCTGAATGTCGGTCCCGAACTACGATTTTATGACGGTTTCGACCGCCTGCTGCTTAATGCAGGTTTGACCTACAAACGTTTTGGATGTGTCTACTTTGGAGCAGCCTATCGAATGGTTGTTGAGCGTAGCGAGAGCGATTATAAAGAGACGGCGACAGGAGACTACGAGTATAGTAAAGGTCCCAATCTCTACCATCGCTACGCCTTTGATGTCACCTATAAGGAGCGTTACCATCGCTTCACACCATCATTTAGATTTAGATACAATAACTACACTGAGGATGATCTGGTGAACAAGAACTACCTGCGCTATCGAGCAAAGGTCGATTACGACATTCCAAAATGCAAACTCACCCCAGCGGTATTTGTTGAGGCGTTCCAGAATCTCGACCTTGGGATGCTCTACAAAATGCGCTACGCCGCGGAGTTGGATCTAAAGGTTGGTAAACACGCCTCGATGGCGTTAAGCTATATGGCGGATTTCTTCTGCCTAGAGTATAAGAATGCTCACATTTTTAGTCTTGGATATAAACAGAGATTTTAGTTATGAAGAATAGTATACTATATATATCAATGCTTCTTGCGTTATCCATCACCTCTTGTCGCAACCACGACTATATAGCGGAGATGGAGAGCCTATCGAACAACGACAATGACGCTTACGACCCCTCACAGGTCGACCTAGCCTCATTCCCCGACTGGACAGAGGCTACCCATAGCAATAGTGACAGTGTTGATCTAGAGGAGAGCATTAAAGATATTTTTGACGACTCACGCGTTATGCGACTCGATATAACCATCAACTCGACCAACTGGGCGGCGATGTTGGATGACCTTAGCAGCAATATCACCTCTAGTGGAGGTATGGGGGGTGGCATGGACTCCGACCTCGATTTCACACCTATCTGGGCGCCCTGCACTGTGAGTTATAATGGTATCGATTGGTATAAGGTGGGTCTTCGTTTCAAGGGAAACTCTAGCCTCAAAACAACCTATCAGTCGGGAAATAGTAAACTCTCGATGAAGTTCGATTTCGATCAATATGAGGATATATATCCCGCACTTAAGAATCAGCGTTTCTACGGCTTTAAACAGCTCAACCTCAACAACAACTACAACGATGAGTCGCTGATGAGGGAGAAGGTCGGGGCTGATCTCTTTAGAGGATTTGGTCTCGCTGCGGCACATGCGGCATTCTGCGAGGTGTGGATCGACTATGGCTCAGGATCGCAATATTTTGGAGTATACACTCTGCTAGAGGAGGTTGACGACTCGGTCATCAAGACTCAGTTTGATATAAGCACAGGTAACCTCTATAAGCCAGAGGATGATGCTGCCTCTTTCAAATCGGGTACTTACAATACTGGTGAATTTAATCTAAAGACCAACACCTCATCCCCAAACTACAGCGATGTGGAGAGTCTCTACAATGCTCTACACAACAGCCCATACACCAAATTTACCAACGACTGGTGTACTCACCTAGAGAGTGTTTTCGATGTTCAGACCTTTTTAAAGTGGTTGGCAGCGAATGCCGTGATTCAAAATTGGGACACCTATGGTAGGATGACACATAACTACTATCTCTACAACGATGAGGGCGAATTGACATGGATACCGTGGGATAATAACGAGGCGTTCCAGAGTTCATCGTCACAGTATAGCCCAATCGCCATTAATGGAATGACGAGTGTTAGTAGCTCTTGGCCCCTTATAAACTTCTTGTTTGATGTCTCTGATTATGAGGCAGCCTACAAAACTTATGTTAAGGAGTTTGTGGCTGATGTGTTTAACTCCTCTATTATGGAGCCAGTATACTCATCATACCAGACTCTACTCTACGATTTTGCAAGTGCTGAGGTGACTGGGCGAACATTCTTCGATAGCACCAACAAAGGGAGTGAATTCACTAGTGCTGTGTCGACCCTCAAAACTCATGTCTCATCAAGGGAGAGTTCGGTGACTAGTAGCGGTACGATAAATACATATCTGAATAATTAACCACTATGAGAGTAATATTAACAATCATTGCAGCTACGCTAATATGCGTGAGCGGCTACAGCCAACTAAGCTACCCGATCAACGCTACAGGGCAGACAAAAAGCTATGACGACAAAGGTAAGCAGATAAAAAATCCAAAGGTGGGCGATCTCCTTTATGGTCAGGATGCCAACTATTTGAGTGGTGTCGAGATGAGTTTTAAAGATAATGGCGATGGCACGGTAACCGATCTGAATAGTGGTTTGATGTGGCAGCAGGTACCGCCATCAGAGGGTTCGACATGGGCGAAAGCAAAGGAGTATTGCGAAAATCTAGAGCTTGGTGGCTACACCGATTGGCGAATGCCAACCCTCAAAGAGCTATTTTCGATTAGTAACTTTGAACAGGGCTGGCCCTATCTCGACACCCTCTATTTTAAACTCTCGAATGGAGAGGTGACAAAAGATGAGCAGTATTGGGCAGATAATATGTATGTCGGTGAGACTGTCGAGGGTAGAGACGATGCAGCCTTTGGCGTGAACCACGTGACGGGACATATCAAAGCCTATCCAGCGGGAAACAAGATGCCTGAGCGAGGTGGTGAGCGTCAGGGTGAGGGGAGACCACAACGCCCTCCGATGGGAGAGGGTGATGGAGGTCAACGCCCACAGATGCAGGCTGGCGGTGGTGGCGGCGGTGGTCAGCGCTCTATGCCTCCCCCTCCGGGTGGTGGCGGTCAGGGTGGTCGACCTAGAGGCAACCCAATGGCTAAACAGGTGCGTGCCGTGAGGGGTGAGATCTATGGAGTGAACCAGTTTGTCGATAATGGCGATGGTACAATCACAGACAAGGCTACCGGCTTGATGTGGGCAAAGAGCGACAACGGCAAGGGGATAGAGTGGACAGAGGCTCTGCCCTACGCTGAGAGCGCGACATTAGCGGGTCATTCAGATTGGAGACTACCCAACGTTAAGGAGCTGCAAAGTATTGTCGACTACTCACGCGCACCAAGCAGAAGGGGTCTTGAGGCGGCGATAGATCCAATATTCAACTGCACCCCATTTGTCAATGAGGCGGGAGATGATGACTATGGCTACTACTGGACAAGCACCTCAGCATGCTTCACTAAGGGTCGACCATTCTACTTTGCATGGTACGTAGCCTTTGGACGAGCGGTGAATAACAATGGTTCCGACTTCCACGGCGCAGGGGCAGTGCGCTTCGACTCAAAGGCTGATAATGGTGTGGCTGTTGAGGGTGGTGAGGAGAGATACTTTAACTTTGTGCGATTAGTTCGCAAGATTGAGTAGAAATAACTATCTTTGCATAATGGCTAGAGAGAGGAAGATATACGCAATAGAGTTCACAGTGATAATATTACTGTGGACTCTGGTGTTTATCTCGCCACTACTTTTCATTGATGATGTCAATCAGAACTGGTATGCTGTATATGTTATGTGGGCTGAGTATAGTGTTGTCGGTTTTGCATTTATAATCAATCGACTTCTATTGATACCTCTTCTCTTCTCAACTAAGAGGTACATAGGTTATATCTGTTCACTCCTGCTGCTATTTATACTACTTAGTCTATTTGTTCTACACCTCGATGGGGTGAATGTAGTCCTAGACCTCTTCACCGATGTTAGACACGCCCCCGAGATGTTCAGCATGCCACCGCAAAGACCTCCTCACGGAGCTATGCCTCCGGCTCACATAGCCTCAACGGTTATCCCACCGATGTTCTCTGTACTTATCCTTGCCGCTATAACGATAGCTCTCGATCTGGGAATACGGGTGGCTGGAGCATGGGTAATCTCGGAGCAGAAACGAGCAGAGATAGATAGAGAGCGGATTATGGCTCAACTATTAAATCTACAGAGTCAGGTGAGTCCACACTTCTTTATGAATACACTCAATAATATCCACGCACTGGTAGATATAGACTCAAAGCGGGCAAAGAGTACCATTATCGAGCTGTCGAACCTAATGTCATACCTCCTCTATGACTGTTCAAACAAGAGGAGTGTACCACTTCAATTAGAGCTTGATTTCATAAGTAACTACATCTCTCTGATGCAGCTTCGATTCCCCAAAGATGTGGAGATCTACTTCTGCTACGATGACGATGTCCCAGCGGTAAATATACCACCGCTACTATTTCTCAACTTTATTGAAAATGCCTTTAAGTATGGTGTAGACTACGATAGTGAGTCACTTATTAAGATCGACTTTAAATTTAGTGATCGCTATATTGTAATGTCAACACTAAATAGCAACCACTCCTCAACCGCTAAGACACAACGTCATGGTCTCGGAATAGCCAATAGCCGCAAACGTCTTGATATGATCTATGGAGAGGGCTACACTCTCGATATTAGCGAGAGGGAGAGGTTATATTATGTAAACCTAAAGATACCAATCCGATGATTAGTTGTATAGTTATTGATGATGAACCTCTTGCTCTCAGCCAGATAGAGCAGTATGTTGCAGAGACACCGCTGCTGGAGCTGCGAGGGAGCTTCAACTCTGCGACCAAAGCACTTGAGTACCTACGAGAGAACAGCGTTGATCTACTCTTTGTTGATATTAATATGCCACGCATATCGGGGTTGGAGTTTGTTGAGGCTCTACCATTCGATGCAAAGGTGGTATTTGTCTCAGCCCACCGCGAGTTTGCCCTTGAGGCTTTCTCACTCGATGCTGCGGACTATCTACTCAAACCTCTATCCTACGCCGCCTTCCTTAAGTCGGTCGAGAAGATTAACAACCGCTACTTCAACCGCTCCATAACGGACCATAGTGATCGTAATTACACCTTCCTCCGGTCGGGAAACAGGAGTATAAAGGTAAACTTTGACGAGATTCAATATATTGAGTCTAAACGAGAGTATCTCGATATTGTTTTACGTAGGGGCGAGGTGGTGACTGTACATGGTTCAATGGGTAGTATACTCAGCATACTTCCTCAAGATAGATTCCTGCGTGTACATCGATCTTTTATTGTTAACCTCTATGAGGTTCAACTCCTAGAGCGCAACTCCATAATCTTTGGCAAGCAATATATCCCGGTAAATGAGCAGGCACGAGAGGATCTGCTAAAGTTTATAAACAGGCAGTAACGTGCTAAATATGCGCTATTTGCCCATCTTTTAGGCGCTCTTTCTCTCCGTAATTGATATAGAATAAAATAATAATCTCTCTGGGGATATGTACACTTGTGTTTATCCCGAATAATGTGTAATATTGCATTGGCTATCAGTTAAAACCGTTGGATAACTCACTGTCACTCTCGATCACTCTACGCTACAACTACAGACAAAATAGAGTATCCAGCAAACCATTTAAGCGCTTTCAGCCAGAGCGAATTATTAACATTATAATTTTTATTATTGAGATGATGAAGAGATTTATATTTTCAATTGCAGTGCTATCCCTAGCAGCAGTATCATGTAACAAAATTAATGAGTCGTATACGACCATAACCCGAGAGCCTATGACAATCGGCATCTCAACAAGCGGAATAGATGTAAACTACACCCCACTATCGACAAGTAGTCGCGCATCGAGCGGAACAGATCTCCTAGCAATACAGATCTACGAAGGAGAGACCCCGGTAGCAAAGGGAGTTGTTGAGAATTGGAGCAACCTATCGTTTGAGGGCTACAGCAACACAACCTATACAGTTGTAGCGACAATGGTTGTTGATGCTACCTCAGTGATTGCTGAGAGTGGGGGCATATATGCGCTGCCATTTAACTACACTATCACGACTAACCTGATCTCTAGCTCCATAGCCCTAGAGGGTATATCATCAAGCTCAGCTACACTAGCTGCCGATGGAGAGGTCTATACAATACCAAATATCGACCGCTACTACGGAACAGAGACCAAGGTTGTAACCGAAGAGGATGCCACCATCACAACATATCTAAAGCGCATCTCATTTGGCGTTAAGGTGGATGGTGTTTCCGATACAATAACAATTCAAATTGAGGATGCTCCAGCAGTCGACATCGCAGCGGGTGATATAGAGATATTCTCATTCAGCAACTTAACAGCTGCCTACACAGAGGATGAGACCACATTCCCATATAACGAGACAATGGCGGTATCGATAGCTAAGGGAGGTGGTGAGATCTACTCAGGCGATGTAACATTCCTACGCAATATGTTAGCTACGATCTCTATCGACCCACTCTCAGGAGATTTAGGGTTCGACTTCGAGGTAGGCTTTGAGGGGTTAACCTACACCCTAACCTTCGAAGATGAGGATTACTTAGCTGGCGAGAACTACATCGGTCAATATAGCTGGTCGTCATTGATTGACACCTCTGAGAACAACGGCTCTCTCATATACTCATACTCTAATCAATACACATGGAGTGATACCGACAACACATATCTTAGTGGTGGGGTTAACGAGGGGTTAGATAGGATTGCATTTGAGTATAATTGGTTCTTCTCAAATGGTGGTATAGCTATATCAAACTACTACTGTGAGGTCGTTGCAGGAGCAGCGGTTACCAGTGACAATCAGCTCTCCGTATCGAATGGCAGTGCAGGTGCAGCGGGGAACAATGGCTCTGCAAACTTTGCTATAGTTAACGATGCATCTGCAGAGGAGATGTGTTCACCAACATACCTCTCATTTAGCGATGAGACAGCTCGTACTATCGACCACCTCTACATCTCATCGACCTCATACCTTGAGTCTACGGTGTTAGAGAGCAATATCGACTTAACCATCAATGACTACTACACAATTACAGCAACAGGATACAATGCCGATGGTGTCGAGATCGCCACCACATCATATGAACTAGTGGTTGAAGGCACCTTGACTAAAGGGTGGAACAGATGGAGTTTAAGCTCATTAGGCAGTGTCGCAAAGGTTGGTTTTAGTGTTGCTTCGAGCCTAACGCTACCAAAACACTTCGCCATTGATGATATTGCCGTCATATTTGAATAGCAACAATTATCAAACAGGAGAGAGTGACAGTATAGCGTCTGTAGATTAAGCGGTCACTATTTTTAGTTCAAATAGTCAACCCTTAAGAACCACAACATCCGACCTCGGTATATCTCCGGGGTCGGATGTTGTGATTTTTTACTCCCCTTTGGCTCTTGCATTTAGCTCCGCTTGATAGGCACGAGCATTAATTAGGTGATCCTCATATGTGGTTGCGAAGTTGTGTTCGCCATCCATCTCAGGTCGGGCGCAGAAGTAGAGATAGGTGTGATTTTCGTAGTTTAGCACCCCATCAATTGCCGATATAGTCGGTAGAGCGATCGCCCCGGGGGGTAGACCGCGATAGATATATGTGTTGTATGGTGAGTCATATCTAAGGTGCGCCTTTAGCACCCTATTGATTGTAAAGTCTCCTATTCCAAAGATCACCGTTGGATCTGCCTGTAGCCTCATGCGACGTTTCAATCGATTTATATAGACACCCGCAATTCGTCTATACTCACCTACAACCTTGCTCTCCTGAACAACAATTGAGGCTAGAGTAATCACCTCCGCACGGCTCATACCCAGCTCCTCCCGCTTAGCATCTCGCTCAGGGGTCCAGAAACGTTGGTACTCACTGACCATACGCGCCACCAGATCGTTAGGCTCAACGCTCCACCACACCTCATAGGTATTTGGGATAAAGATAGATATACGCTCCTGATGGCTTAAACCCAGCTCATCACGCCACTCTGGACTATCTATAGCTTCGAGTATCTCCAGCGAGTCGGCTTGGATCTGACCCCCTATAGCCCCCGCCAGCTGCTCCACCGTGCGGATATTATTAAACGTTATCTTCTTGGGGGTCTGCATACCTAGCTTAAGCCTTCTCACTACATCAACAACACTCATCTTTGACGATAGCTCATAGTAACCTCTAATCACCCCTCGACCATAGAGGTTGAGGTGGTCGGCATAGATATTAAAAGCAATTTTATTTTTTATATGTGGCAGAACAAGGCTGTCTACTATTTTTTCTGCTCCGAGACGCTCAATATCCTTAATATTAAGCTCTATAGAGAGATCGTCACGAACGCCTCCGCCATAGAACTGGTGGTAGAGAAGCGCTGCGACAACAGCTCCAATAATTAATAATCTGAAAAATAGTTTAGCCATTCTTTGTTAATTCACTTTTTTTATCTACTTTTGTGCTGGGTAAGTCTTATACGACCAGCTCCTACTAATCCCCCAGGTGAGGAATCAAGCAAGGGTATGTGGTTGAGCGGTGCGATGTAAGTAGCTTACCCATTTTTTTTTGTTGAGTGTTGCAAGGCGGCGAAATTTCAAAGATACTACAGTGCGCTGCTCGGTCACGTACATAAAGTACGCTCCCTCACATCACCCTGTACCATCTTTAAAATTTCATCCACCTATCAACACTCCTGCGCGTAACGACTCTTTCTCTGTCATTGCCGCCTCCTGTCATGCTGAGCGTATATTTCTAATATCCCCGCTCACACCCCCGCCCGCGGAGAGCGTTGATCGGTGGATGAAATTTTGAAGATCGTGTAGAGGGCTGTGAGGGAGCGTACTTTATGTACGTGACCGAATAGTCCTCTACACGATCTTTGAAATTTCGCCGCCTTGCAACGCTCTCTAGAAGATGAACGAGATCTGAGAAGTCACACGATGGTTTGTCACATCGTGGGTGTTAATAACCCTACCTCTTTCATTTGCATCGCCATACCACGCTGTCTGTGCCGTATACTCTATTCCAAACGACCAGTGCGGAATCTTATACCACAAACTAAAACTTCCCGACACCAACTGATCTATATCCAACCCCGAGCCATACATAGCATCTGTATATACATCCTTCGTAGCTCCCAAATTCTTAGTATAACCAACAAAAATCGATGGAACCCACCTCTTGCCATAAGCGACATTAAGCCACGTTGTAGAGTTGTGCAGCGGTGTATATGTCTGCTCTCCTGTCACACTATTAATAGATGTAACGGCATAACCACCCAGCATTGTTGTATGGTCGAGTGCCGAGGCATAGAGACTCTTAAGTGCGAAGTATAACTTATCATCATTATAACGAAGATGAAACTCCCCCGACACCGCAGTCATCAACTCATCAACCTTATAGGTTAGATCATCTACCGTAGACTCCTGACGAGGAGAGATATTCAAGACATTAGCACCGACACCAATCAACCAGTTACCAGCTTTGAGATCAACCCCAGCATAAAACTCAGGAATACAACTATTCGCCTGATACTCAATACTCTTACCATCAGGACTATCAGGACCATTCGATAGATACTGCAACTGCCAAAGGGCAGCAGCGATAAACTTAAATCCACTCTGGCTACCATACTCATACCTCACCTGTGGAGTACGGCTAAATGGCTGGTAGGGTGCGCCCGTAGAGAGGTTAACCATCATCGGTGCAACCTCACCAAAGAGAGGGTGCCACGTCTGACCAATCAGGAGGCTATTACCACTCTCCCAATCGAGATCGATATAAGCCTGACGGATTCTTAGCAGTGTGTTCATATTGCTATAACCTCCAAAGTCGACCTCGATCTTTGCCGATGCAGTAGCCTTGCCCAACGACCCCTTAATATCGAGACCCAACCTAGAGACAAAGGCGAAGAAACCACTACTAGAGTAGGCATTGAGATCCTCGCCATTAGCATCAAGATCAATATCCATTGGATAGAGGTTAAAGACATCATTCACCCCCGCAACACAATCTCGACTATTATAGTAGAAGTCGGTTCGTACAAATCCATAGGGTTTCAAGGTTACCTTATTCTCACTGCTCTCCTCGGCATTTACAACCATTGGAGCAGCTAGAAGAAGTGTTAATAGTAGATTTTTTAATTTCATATATATTTTATTTAGTTACTATTTAGACACTCACGCTAAGGTTATCTCAGCCTTGATAGAGACGGTGCCATCCTCGTGTATGATCTCAAAAACACCTCCCGACCGCTTGATACTCAGCAGCTCACCAATTTTACTCTCCCGCATAAAGTGAATATCCAGTCTTGAAATATTGTTATTTTGAAGATGTTCAAATGGCATTGCATCGAGCATCATATCGATATAACGCAGTGTATTCACATGGCAGTTAAAGTCAATATCGCTATAAGCAGCCCTATGTTGAGTCACCAATTGCGTGAGCGAACTATCGATTCTGCGAGGTGGTTCAATGGGTGATAGCTCATCAACGCATGTCATCTCCATTGTCGAGAGGTTGATGGGTCTACGTGTCGATAGGTCTATCATCGACCAGCGAGAGGTTGCCTGAGCGACAACCTCTCCACTATAATCTGTGACCTCGAAGTTACGTGTCGAGAGCAACCTCTCGGCATCGCTAACCCAAGTTCTAATCTCTAATCGATCGCCCATTTTGGGCATCTGTGCAAACTCTACCGCCAGCCTCGATAGCACCCACGTATGGTTATCTGAGCTAATCTGTGTAACTCCAAAACCACGAGCGACAGCATCGAGACCAGCAGCCGAGAGCAGATATTTAACCATCGCAGCGGCTGACGCCCTCTGCGAAAAGTCAAGATCCTGCTGATCGACAGTGTAGTTATATTTTGCACCATTCATATCTACTGATCTGAGTACTCTGCAAGTTCGTGACCACCACCACCAGTAGCGACAAAACCGCCATAGGTCTCATCGTGCTGGCTGAGGTCGAGACCTAGCTCCTCACTCTGCTCAGAGACACGCATTGGGATCATCTTATTTGTAACCCAGTAGAGGGCATAAGTTACTACAAAGGTGTATACACAGACTATAACGACCGCCAAAATATGGATGAAGAACATCTTCACATCGCCATCCAACAGACCATGAACAAAGACACCCGTCATAATTGTTCCGAAGATACCTCCCACACCGTGAGTTGGGAATACATCGAGGGCATCATCCACACGAGTCTTATTCTTCCAGTGAACAGCCGTATTACAAACGATAGTCGTTAGCAGAGCGATAAAGATACTCTCACCAACAGTGACATA
Source organism: Rikenellaceae bacterium (assembly GCA_047178765.1). Classification (GTDB taxonomy): domain Bacteria; phylum Bacteroidota; class Bacteroidia; order Bacteroidales; family Rikenellaceae; genus Alistipes. Next base: position 35,626 of record JBCQTG010000006.1, read on the forward strand.
TCCTGCCGAAGGGGTGATAGCAACCATTCCGACAACAGCACCGATAGCGGCACCCATCGCAGATGGTTTACGTCCGCGCAAGCAGTCGAAGAAGATCCACACCAACATAGCCGTTGCAGATGCTGTATTTGTATTCAAGAACGCCTTAATAGCGATGCTATCGGCAGCCAAAGATGATCCAGCGTTGAATCCGAACCAACCCAACCACAATAGCGAAGCACCCAAGATCACCAATACAATATTTGCAGGTGTGTGTGGTTTCTTAGCATTCTTACGCTGACCAAGGAAGAGCGCACCAGCCAGAGCAGCAACTCCCGACGAGGCGTGAACAACGATACCTCCCGCAAAGTCGATTACCCCCATCTGACGAAGGAATCCATCGGGATGCCATGTCCAGTGAGCCAATGGGCAGTATACAAAGATACAGAACAAGATCATAAATACAAGGTATCCCGAGAAGCGAACACGCTCAGCAAAAGAACCTGTGATTAGCGATGGCGTGATGATCGCAAACTTCATCTGGAACAGCGCATAGAGAGCTAGTGGAATTGTAGGTGCGAGGTTCATATCGACCTTAGCTCCGACATTATGGAACATAAAGAATGTTCGAGGATCACCAACAAAGCTACCTATAGAGTCACCGAAAGCGAGTGAGAATCCAAAAAATACCCAGATAACGCTAATAACACCCATTGCGATAATACTCTGCAAAACGGTAGAGATAACATTCTTCTGCCCCACCATTCCACCATAGAAGAATGATAGTCCGGGGGTCATCATAAGCACAAATATTGTCGCAGTAATCATCCACGCAACATCTGCCACATTAACACCCTCACTCATTGTCCAAAGGTCATTCTCCTCGGGTATCATCACTCCGAGAATACTAATGATGACCATTATAGCCATCAATATAATCCATCTTTTTTTCATGCTTAATCTAATTGATTAAAAGTAGTTTAAAATTGTATGATTTATTCAGATGACAAAATTAACGAAAAAAATTTAATTATTAAAATTTCACACAAATAAAGATCGTTGCTAAGGTAGGAATGTTAATATTATTTCTCTATATTTGCATATATGCATATATATAACATCTACAACTATGAGTGATAGAGCATTAGTACTTGAGGGCGGAGGGATGCGAGGCATCTTTACCGCCGGCGTTTTAGACTCTTTTTTGGATAAAGATATTAACTTTCAGTATATTATTGGTGTCTCGGCAGGGTGTTCAAATGCACTGAACTTCATCTCGAAGCAGCATGGTAGAGCGTTGTATATACACACAACACTGCTCGACAACTATAAATATATTGGGCTACGCTCATGGCTCAAAACAGGCGAGATTGTCGACAATGACCTCCTCTACAACAAACTGCTACAGGAGATATATCCATTTGATTTCGAGTCATTTAGTGCAGATAAGGCGACCTTTGAGTCGGTCGCTACAAATGCTCTAACAGGCGATGCGTGCTACATGAGCAAACCTACCGACATCGAGCAGCTCAAGTTAAATTGCATGGCTAGCGGCAGCCTGCCAATCGTCAACCACGCTGTGGTGATCGATGGCATACCTATGGTCGATGGAGGGGTTGCAGACTCGATACCTATAGAGCGTGCGCTATCACTCGGCTATAAAGATATAGTTGTTGTGCTAACACAAGAGAGGGGTTTTCGCAAAGGGGTTAGCCGATTTAAGATCCCCCAATTTGCCTGTCGCAAATACCCCAAGGTGATCGAGATGCTCAACACCCGCGCCACGCGCTACAACCAACAGATAGAGCTAGTCGAGCAGCTAGAGCAACGGGGAGAGATAAGGGTAATCAGACCCACTCAGCCGCTCCAAGTAGGTCGACTAACTACAGATACACGCCGACTTAAAGATCTATACGACAAGGGGTACACCTCCGTTTGGTAGAGGTAGCTATGCCGCTACATCTTCTTCAGAAAGCAACACTTTAGGACGATGCTGCTACCATCGATCTTGCAATCGACCTCTTCAGGGTTGTCGGTCAAGCGGATTGACTTCACCTTTGTGCCGCGCTTGATAACCATCGATGAGCCACGCACCTTAAGATCTTTAATCACCGTCACCGCATCACCATCCATCAACTCAGCACCATTGCTATCGCAAGGTGTTGAACTCACCGATGACTGCTCACCCTCATCACCGCTCCACTCATATCCACAGTCGGGACATATATTCATCGTTCCATCGAAATAGTTGTTCTCCATCGAACACTTTGGACAATTTGCACTCATATCTTTAAGGGGACCTCTAATAATTCCCCGATTTTAATTTTTTGTTAATATTTTGAGAATCTATTTTACCACCTTTTACGAGCCTCACGAAGATAGCTCTCTAAACTCTTCATAGCTAATGGATAGCCATATTTTCGCGACCCACCCATCTCTACAATTGTAACCAGCTGAGCGATAATCATCAGATATAGCGAATGTTCCCACTCGCTCTCCTCGCTCTCCTTAGCCACAGCCAGCAGATCAACACCCGTCAGCTCACCCTCCAACATCATATTAAACGCCTCGATCTGCTCATCTGAACCGCTATTTGTCACCGCCTCAACACGTTTGCGACACTCACGTTGTAGCTCGCTATCGCCATCCGAGAGGTGGCACTTAAGCATTATCAGCCCTCGCTGAGGAATCCATGTTGTATACTCTGTAAACTTCAGATACTCAACATCTTCAAGCTGCTCAACGATCTGTTCATCCTCCATATCGCCAAGGATAAATGCTGTATATAGCCTCTCAAAGAGGGTAGTCATCTCCTCTTTGGTAGTTAATTTCTCTATTCTCGCTACTTTTTTAGCCATATTTTCAAACATAAATGAGAGTGACCTAAGCCACTCTCAAAATCATCAATTTATCTCTAAATTATGCTACTTCTTCGACTTTGGTGCAAGAATCATATTCATCTTCTTACCCTCCAACTTAGGCATTGACTCCACCTTTGCCAACTCCTCAAGGTCATTAGCAAAACGTAGCAACATAATCTCACCCTGCTCCTTAAAGACGATCGAACGTCCGCGGAAGAAGATATAAGCCTTCACCTTATTACCCTCCTTAAGGAAGTTCTCAGCGTGCTTAAGTTTAAAGTTGTAGTCGTGATCGTCAGTCTGAGGACCGAAACGGATCTCCTTCAACACATTCTTCACCTGATTAGCCTTCTGCTCCTTAGCCTTTTTCTTTAGCTGATATAGGAACTTAGAGTAATCTGCAATTCGACATACCGGCGGATCAGCTTTTGGTGAGATCTCAATAAGATCAAGATCCATACTATCGGCGAGATTAAGTGCCTCTCGCAGCGAAAGCACCTCAGCACCCTCGACATTATCACCCACTAGGCGAACAGATGTCGCGGTGATCTCATTATTGATCCTATGCGGATTCTCCTTTACAGGCGGTCTACGCCCCTGAAAGTTTGGTTTTGGGCGTGGTGTGTTGTTTGCTCCCCCACTATTAAATGGTCGTGAGAAGAATGGTTTTGCTCCAGCTATAACTTTGTCCTCCTAAAATTTAGTTTATAATGATGCAAAGATATAAAAAAAATTAATCTTTACAACTTTTCGTCAATTATTTTTTTACTTATCGCTCTCCAACTTGTTTGCAGCGAACTCACTAGCCACTAGAGAGTTGATGTAATCAGCAAAAACACTAATGGTCATAGAACCCTTATCACCCTCGCCCTGAACGCGTACAGAGACCTCTCCATTCTCCATCTCCTTCTCACCTACAATCAACAAATATGGAATCCTCTTCAACTCATTGTCGCGGATTTTTCGTCCGATCTTCTCATTACGATCGTCGATCTGAGTACGTACATCCAATCTATTTAGCTGCTTCACAACACTCTCAGCATAGTCGTTATACCTCTCTGAGATTGGAAGAACAACCACCTGATCGGGCGCTAGCCACAATGGGAACTTACCACCTGTATGCTCCAACAATACTGCCACAAATCGCTCCATTGAGCCGAATGGTGCGCGGTGGATCATTATCGGACGGTGCAACTTATCATCTGAACCTTTATATGTTAGATCGAACCTCTCAGGGAGATTATAGTCAACCTGAATTGTTCCCAACTGCCACTTTCGTCCAATTGCATCCTTAACCATAAAGTCGAGCTTAGGACCATAGAAAGCCGCCTCACCCAACTCAACAGTTGTGTTAAGACCCTTCTCTGCCGCAGCGGTGATGATCGCCTGCTCAGCCTTTGCCCAGTTCTCATCCGAGCCGATATACTTCTCGGTGTTGTTTGGGTCGCGCAACGAGATCTGAGCTGTATAGTTATCAAACTTCAACGTCTTGAAGATATACAACACAATATCGATCACACTCTTAAACTCATCCAACAGCTGGTCGGGACGAACAAACATATGTGCATCATCCTGAGTAAATCCCCTCACACGAGTCAATCCATGCAACTCACCGGTCTGCTCATAGCGGTAGACATTACCAAACTCAGCGAGACGAATAGGTAGATCCTTATAGGAGCGTGGTTTGAACTTATATATCTCACAGTGGTGAGGGCAGTTCATCGGACGCAACAAGAACTCCTCGCTCTCATCGGGGGTGTGGATAGGCTGGAAAGAGTCCTTACCATACTTCGCATAGTGTCCCGAGGTGACATAAAGCTCCTTATTACCAATCACAGGTGTCATAACCTGCTGATAGCCATACTCCTTCTGTACGCTACGAAGGAATCCCTCCAGACGATCGCGCAACGCAGCCCCCTTAGGCAACCACAATGGCAACCCCTGACCCACTCTCTGAGAGAATGCGAATAGCTCCAGCTCCTTGCCCAACTTACGGTGGTCGCGCTTCTTCGCCTCCTCCATCATCGCTAGATACTCATCGAGCATCGATTTTTTAGGGAACGAGATTCCATATATACGTGTAAGCATCTTATTATGCTCATTACCACGCCAGTAAGCACCTGCAACTGAGGTCAACTTAATCGCCTTGATAAATCCTGTATGGGGGATGTGTGGTCCGCGGCAGAGGTCGGTGAATGCACCATTGGTATAGAACGAGATTGTTCCATCCTCCAACTCGCCAATCAACTCCACCTTATAGCTCTCGCCCATCTTCTCGAAGCGCTCCAAAGCATCCGCCTTGCTCACCTCAACACGCACCATCTGCTCTTTTGTGCGAGCCAACTCCATCATCTTTGCCTCGATCTTCGCGAGATCAGACTCTGTGATTGGTGTTGGTGACTCCACATCATAGTAGAACCCGCTCTCGATAGCTGGTCCGATACCGAACTTCACCCCGGGGTAAAGCTCCATCAGAGCCTCCGCCAAAAGGTGTGACGAGGTGTGCCAAAAGGCATGTTTACCCTCCTCATCGTCCCACTTAAAGAATTTAATCGCTGAATCCTCGCATATTGCACGATTCATATCTACAGTCTCACCATTCAAAGATGCCGCCAACGCGTCCGAAGCCAGACGTGGGCTAATGCTCTCTGCTACCTGAAATGCTGTTGTACCCTTGGAGAACTCTCGCTCTGAACCATCGGGAAAAGTTACCTTTATCATCTTATTTTTATCTTTTCTTTCTTTTCTACTCCTCTCTCTTCTCTACTCCTCTCTCTTCTCTCTACGCTCTCCCCCTTCACGGTGCTGTGGCGCCTCTCCTCTTCGGGGGAACTCTCGCCGTGGTGAACGGGGTCTATCGCCTCTATCCCCTCTCTCACCCCTCTCCTCTTCGATGGCGATATGCTTTAAGGGGTTAGCTGAGATCTCTGCATAGATCTCTCTAGATCGAATAATGTCGATCGCCATATATATCGCATTGCGCATTGAGTCAACATCTGCAACCCCCTTGCCCGCAATATCATACGCCACACCATGGTCGGGCGATGTGCGCACCTTGCTCAATCCGGCGGTGAAGTTCACCCCCTCAGGCGAGAGCGTTTTAAATGGGATAAGCCCTTGGTCGTGGTACATCGCTAAGACAGCATCGTATTTTGTATAACCCTTTGCCGCGAAGAAGCCATCAGCGGCAAATGGTCCAAAAGCCAATATCCCCTCACCATACGCCTCAACAATAGCTGGTTTGATTATCCTCTCTTCGTTATCACCCAGCAGCGAGTCATCACCCGCATGTGGATTGAGTGCTAAGACCGCAATACGAGGCTCGACAACTCCAAAATCTGCAATCAGTGTCTTGCGCAGATGTTTAAGATCCTCTACGATACCCTCCTTAGTTATCGCCTCTGCAACCTGATCGATAGGGATATGTTTAGTCACTAGACCTACGCGTAGAAGCTCGCTGCACATCATCATCATTGACCGCCCCTCTAGCTGTGACTCCATATACTCAGTATGTCCGGGGTGTGCAAACTCACCACTCTGCACCGTCTTTTTATTAAACGGGGCGGTGACAATACCATCTATCAACCCATCTTTGAGATCCTCCGTCGCGCGTACTAAGGCGGCAATAGCCGCCATCCCCGCCTGCTCCGATGGCTCCCCCGGGGTGATCTGCTCCACTGCTCCACACTCCACGATATTGAGCTTAACCTTACGCATCTGCTCCTGTGACTCAATCACATTGAATGGAATGGTGCTAAAATCCTCGCTCAGAGATTTGTAGTACTCTCCAACCTTAGCCGATCCATAGATGATTGGTGTACATATATCAAACATCTTAGCATCACTAAACGCCTTAAGGATGATCTCCCACCCCACTCCATTGGTATCACCCTGAGTGATACCTATCTTTAATTTCCTAGACATACATATTTATTTTTGCAAACTTACATAAAATTTCCCAATTATATGCGAGTTTATTCAAAAAAGTACTCCCTCGCTATCCAAAACTCGGGTGAACAGATAAAAGCGATATTATAACACCTCATTTCGGAAAGTGTACCCCGTTCGCAGCTGCTCGAAAGAGTCGGGGTTGCTCTTTAGCATCATTGACTCACCAACAATATCGTAGCTGCCACTGAGATCACCCCACGAGGTGAGCGCAATATGGCTAGCCTCAACACCATTGGGATACCACCCCTCAAGAGGTAGGTCAAAGTATCGAGCCACCGCACCTATCGAGATCGCCGTAGCATTCGCCTTACCCTGAAGTGAATAACCCGCGATATGAAATGTCGAGACGAGCGAGCGGGCGAGTATTGAACGGTCGATATTGGGTTCATTACTCCAGACATCGAGCAAGAGTGGGTGTGCTGGTGCATGATGGAGAGCATCATTTGATAGAACCTCTCCTCGTGACGAGTTGATTATTGCGGCATGGGGCTGTAATAATTTGATGTTTTCAATATTTATCAACTCTCTAGTTGAGATATTGAGAGGTGTGTGGAGGGTTAGAATATCGACCTGAGGGAGTAGCTCCTCTAGAGAGAAGAACACCTTATCAGCCTCACGCTCAGCACGTGGAGGGTCGCAACACAACACCTCAAACCCCCAATGAGCAGCATGCATCTCCACCAATCGACCAACATTACCCACTCCAACAACGCCCAGTTTCAACCCACGAGGCTCAGCACCCCACTGGTCGAGAAGGGTGCGCAACGAGGCGGCAACCCACTGTAGTACCCCGCCAGCATTACACCCTGCGGCGGTAGTGACTGCGATATTATGCTCGGCGCAATACTCCAAATCGATATGGTCGTAACCGATGGTTGCGGTGGCGATAAGGTGAACATTCGACCCATCGAGCAGGTTGGCATTACACTGTGTACGGGTGCGAATAATCAGAGCATCAGCACACTGCACCGCGGCACGATCGATAGAGTCAGCTCTGAGGTAGACAACATCTGCGTAGGGTTCGAGAACCCCACGGATAAATGGAATAGCACTATCAACAACGATCTTCACTCTAACGAAATAAATTTTAACAGTGCAAAGGTACTCTATTTAAATTAATTTCGTACATTTGCCTAAAATAAAATTTATGCTTAGTGATTTCGACTCTAGTGGAGTAGGTGTAGCCAATGGGAATTTCTTCTCATTGCCATTCACTATAGATGACTCTAAGGTTGTTCTGATGTGTGTGCCGTGGGATGTAACTGTCTCATATGGTCACGGAACAGCTAAGGCGCCAGCGGCATTAATCGAGGCGTCGAGTCAACTCGATCTATATGATAGCTCGGCACCCGATGCATGGAGGGCTGGAGTAGCGACCCTCCCCATAGACCACACAATAGAGCAGCTATCAAATGCCACCCGCCCAGTAGCGAAGAGGGTGATTGAGCATCTCGAAGCGGGGGGAGATCAGGGCGATGTTGAGGAGCTAATTCAACAGGTCAATGGTGCTTCGCGGCAGATGAATGAGATTGTATATAACACAGTAAGTAGACTCCTCGATAGCGGAAAGATTGTTGGTATTGTGGGGGGAGACCACTCTACTCCATACTCGCTAATCAAAGCCCTCGGGGAGAGATACGATAATTTCGGAATTCTACATATCGATGCACACCGCGATCTAAGGGTAGCCTACGAGGGTTTTGAGTACTCTCACGCCTCGGTGATGTACAATGTACTTCGCGATGTAGAGTCGATGAGTAGCCTTGTTCAGGTTGGGGTGCGCGACCTCTGCGATCAGGAGCAGCAGCTAGCCATGGACTCCGATAGGGTGAGTAGCTTTGAGGATCTCTCTTTGGCGCGCGAGCAGTTTGAGGGTCGTAGCTGGGGCGATCAGTGCCGGGAGATCGTTAGTCGACTACCTCAACACATCTATGTGAGCTTCGATATTGATGGGCTAGATATAAGCTACTGCCCACACACTGGGACCCCCGTTCCCGGAGGGTTAAGTTACAATCAAGCGGTCTATCTTCTTGAGCAGATAGTTGCCTCGGGTAGAGTGGTTGTTGGATTTGATGTTGTTGAGGTGAATCCAAGTGATGAGAGTGTGGTCGATCTGGCTACAGGCGCACGAATACTATATAAATTATGTGGAATATAAATCAAATCAATTGTATGAGATCAATTATAACGTCACTTATAGTAGCAGCTTTTGTTATTGGCTGCTCATCAAATAGCGAGAACCAAACAGATATTGCCGTTCGCAACTCTACACTCACCTCAGAGAGCGACTCCCTAGCCTACATCATCGGAATGAGTATTGGAGAGCAGCTAATCAAGATGGATTCATCGATAAATATCACCCTAGTGAGTCGTGCTATCGTGGAGCAGTTTGAGGGTCGTGCAGAGATCAATATGGAGGATGCTCGAATAGAGTATCTTCGCTACCTTCTCTATGTTGAGCCGGAGCGTAAACGCGGATATGAGGAGCAGTTCCTGAGCGACCTAGCACTCAACGATCGTAAATATACACGTACTAAATCGGGGCTTACCTACAACATTGTTGTTATTGGTGATGAGTCTATACAGCCCCGCAACAACAACGACTGGATCACCGTTAACCACTCTATAGCACGTCTGAATGGCGAGGTTGTACTACCTGCTGAGGGGTCGGAGCAGAGCATGGAGCAGATTCAGATGGCACTCTCGGAGCTTCCCTCTGGAATACAGGAGAGTGTAAGGATGCTCGGCAAGGGTGGACGTATAGATGCATATATCCCATCTAAACTAGCCTATGGCGAGGAGGGTGATCCAGAGCTTGGGATAGAGCCTATAGAGACCCTGAGGTATACCATTGAGCTAACCGATATGGAGAAGAATATGGCTCAAACACGCAAGAGAGAGCTACGAGAGCAGAGAGAGAAGGAGGAGCGGGAGTTACAAGAGCAGCTAGAGCGGGAGCAGCAGGAGCAGCAAGAGCAGGAGTTGCAAGAGAATGAGATGTTAGAGGATGAGTAGACTCAACACATCAGAGATAGAGGATAAGATCGCAGCGTGGGATGGAGTGGCTATGCCACGTCGTATCTTCGCCTTTATTGCGGTCATTATGGCGGTCTCGCTATCCGTTCTCGATGGTGTAATTGTCAATATCGCTCTGCCAACAATTAGCGAGCGTCTAGCTATCTCCGCCTCATACTCAATCTGGATTATCAACGCCTACCAGATAGC
>JBCQTG010000007.1:0-44302 GCA_047178765.1 Rikenellaceae bacterium
AAAAAGGCAGTAATTAAGCTGCTCTGCTCTGCTATGCTCTGCTCTGCTCTGCTCTGCTCTGCTCTGCTCTGCTCTGCTCTGTGCGGTATACTCATCTAAAAATTATAATTATTTAACCACCTACGGCACTCGGATGGCTCACCCTTTATTTCAATAACATTTTACGATCACATTCGCTCTATTGCTCATGTCTTTTAGTACACTTGACTCTATGTCGATTTTTCTTGAATCTTTATATTATATTCGATAATAACTGATACATAATTTGAACTTACAATAGGTTTAATTTTTTCTTTAACATTATAATTGCACTATTTATATATTTAAATGGAGGACAGTAAAGTAGTAGTATAGCAATGCATTGCTCTTTTCGATTTAAATGGATCCTTATTTCGTTGTACTTTTTTTTATATAAAGCTCTATTTTTTGTTAAACCCGACAGAGTTATTGGCATCCCTGATTTTTTATGAAGATAATTCATCCATATACTATATATATCATAACCACTTATTTTACTGTAATCTTGAAAAAGATTAGATAAACCAAGAAGAGCATATAAAACGGATTTTTTTCCCCAAGATCTGACTTTTGGTAAGCGCTGTAACACTATCGGTTGACTTATGTATATAGCGGATGTATTTATTGAACCAAAAAGATATTTAGCATACCACTCATATCCATAATATTTATCTACTATATATTTGCAACCATCATTATATAAGTCTCTTTTTATTATATTGACAGATATAAAATCTGGTCCATTGATATGTTCCCCTATAAACAAAGATGTATTTTTATATTTCTTCTCAAAGCAAGGATATATACAGTTAGTTTCTTTTATATATAATCTTTTGTAGTCAAAACTAGATACTATCCTATTACTGTAAAACCAACCAACATCGGGGTGCTTGTCAATTAATGATAATACTTGATCTACTGCATAAGGAAGTAATAGATCATCGTCTCCTATTAACCAAATATATTCACCAGATGAAAGGTCTATAGCTTCTTTGAAATTTATATCGAGTTCAGGTGTATTCTCATGGCGTCTATTGTACTTTATGGTACTTCCATACTCTGCTTGTAATTTTACAACAAGTTCTTGCATGCAATCAGTCGAAGCATTATCCCTAATTAAGAACTCAACATATGGTTTATCGGCAATTTGTTTAGCAATGCTTCTAACTCCATCCTCAATCCATTCTGCACCATTGTACGTTGGTATAATAATGGAAAGTTTATATTTGATGCCATTCATATTTTTTTCTTTTATATATTGAATATATCCAAGGTAAAGAGATAAAGGTCATTATAAATGTGTAACCCACTGTCATTCCATTTACACCCCAATATTTTGTGCAGGTTAAAGATGATAATGCACACAATATTGACACAACTACAGATTGCAATACTAAAGGTTCTTTTTTATGACATCTTAGATAATTTGCAAATGACGATAATGTTTGATTGGAAATGATAGAGAAACACATTGCATAAAGGGCGATTCCACTTAAAAATTTTGAGTCTATTTTATAGGGAAATGTAATAATATCATCAATAACAGTTAACACAAAAATAAATGTAATTAGCACTACCGATGTTATTAAAAGTAATTGTTTTAGTGTTCTGCTGAAAACTTTATCTAACTCAAGATAACGTTTTTGTGCTATCAATGTAGAATATCTAGGTATTTTAGTCCCCATCCAACTAAAAGAAAAGGCTTGAATGGCATTCAGAACCTGCATTGTCATACCCATTTTACCAGCTACTTCTGCTCCAGCATAGTGGAATAATATAGGATTAAATAATTGATAAATAAAATAACCACTTATCCAGCTCAAAGCCATCTTCCACTGAAGAGGAAAAACTTCACACCGATAATTAATCCTCTTCTCTCCACGATTTCTCCAAATTCCTCTAAGTTTAATTATCATTTCTGATGAAAGCACAATGTATATTCCGACTAGGAACATAACTAATAAACTTATTCCAAGTACATATAATTTAAATCCAGAAACTAACCCGATCCATGATGACAATGGAATGAAAATTTGTTGGAAAAATCTAATTTTACTTACTTGCTTTATATAACCTATACCATTTAAAATAGCATAGAAAGGTGAAATAAAAAGATTAATCGAAGACATTAGAGATAAAAATAGCCATGGTTTAAGCCATGATACTCCATTTGTATTCTCTGAGTTTTTAAAAAATACAATTCCAGCAACTGTTACAATAATATAAAATAAAACAGCAATAATAGAATACCATTTAAAACTGAAATGAACAATAGATGACAAACGCGAAATACTGTCATTGCATCCAATGGGATTTAATTTATTATCATATTCTATTTTTGCATTTTCATGTGCTGAAAACTGTGTGATAATATTATTTAGTCCTAATTCAAAAAAAACTTGAATAGCTAGCAAACTACCAAATGTAAAATAGAAACCTTGCTCAATACCTGTCAAAAAGGTACTTATAAAGTATATCGAACCTATACCGGTAAATGCTTGAATTACTCGCGTGCCTGAAGAATATGCAATAGCTTTATCAATACCAACATATTTCAACACGGAAATAACAAAACTCTTAAAATACATTCTTTAATACTCCTTTAGTGCATCAAACAATTCGGTTGTAGCCTCAAAGCCTATAGCATTCTTTAATTTAGCCCCATTAAGAGCTAAATATTTCATGCCAACATCCGTTCGCTTAGCCGAACCGAAACAATCTTTAGGGACACTTTTTCCATACAATGAGTGTATCATCATAACTAACTCTTTGACTGATATAATATTGCAACCTGCAATATTATAAATGCCACTCTTTAGATTATTCTGAAACGACAGATCAAGTATTATAGGAATTTCATCAATATGAATATATTGACGTATTTGATCTCCTGCGGTAAAGTGCAGATCTTCATTGTTACGAACTGCATTTATAGTATATGGAATTAATCTTAAAGGATTTTCTGCTTTCCCATATATTGTCGGAATGTAGAAATGCCAATGCTTAAATGGAGCCTGATTTGAAACAACAAACCTACTAAGCATTCGCTTTGAGATAACATAATCACTAGGTGCCGTAGATGTAGATTGCATAATGTCTTCTTCACTAAATGGTGTATTTAAATTTGTTTCTCCAATCTCAAATACAGATCCGAATGTAACAAAAATACCATTGTAGTTATTTGATTTAAGATAATTGCTTATCTTGACAGGTGTCGTTACGTTTAAGTTGTAAATTAAATCTGCGCTTTCTTTTAAATTACTCTGTATACCAGCTCCAACACAGTACACAATCATATCACTTTGTAATAATTCCAAACAATCAATATCGCTATTAATGAAATCTATACAAAAGAAATTATTACATTCATGGTTTGTCGGTTTTTCTAAGCCATACGTGTTTATATAGTAATCTTTCAGGTTGCAATATTTACCTATTGCTGTTGAAAGAAGACCATTTGTTCCTATTATACTTATTTTCATGACTTCAAAAATTTACTTATTTGATCAATACAAACAGAATATACATCTTCGTCATTATATCGTTTGTACCAATCAACCGTTAAATCAACTAATTCATCTATGCTTAATCTTGGCTTCCATCCGAGTTTAACTCTTGCTTTTGTTATATCTAATGACAACAGATTTGCTTCATGTAAAGTATTAGAAGTTGATTTGTTAATTAGCTCTCCCTTGCCATATGAACATACTACTTTATTTGCAACGCTCCATACATTTGTAATGCCATTTGCTTCAGGACCAAAGTTCCAACCTTCACAGTATGATGTTGGATCATTCCAAACTTTGTTTGCTAATAACATATATCCTGAAAGCGGTTCTAGTACATGTTGCCATGGGCGTGTAGCTTGAGGACTGCGAATTTCAATAGGCTCGCCTGCTTCTATTGACCTAATGCAATCAGGTATAATTCGATCTAAAGCCCAATCTCCACCACCAATCACATTTCCAGCTCTAACGCTAATTAAGCTAACTCCATGAATATCATAATTAGAAGGATTAAAATAACTGTTGCGCCAACTGCTTATTGCTATTTCTGCGGCACCTTTGCTGCTTGAATATGGATCATATCCTCCCATTGGATCAGTTTCCTTGTATCCCCAAATCTGCTCTCGATTATCATAACATTTATCGGTAGTTATCATAATACACACTTTAACACAGCTACAGCTGCGAACAGCTTCCATAACATTAATACTTCCCATAACGTTTGTTTGGTACGTTTCTACTGGGATAGTATAACTTAATCTAACAAGAGGTTGAGCTGCTAGATGAAAGATTATTTCTGGTTGATATTGATTTACTATTTCTTTTAATTTATCAATATCACAAATATCAGCCCTAATATCAGCCTTGATTTTTTCACCTATTCTAGATAATACAAAATTATCTTTGGACGAGAATGGATTTAGAGATACCCCAACTACTTCCGCTCCTAATTCATGCAACCAAATAGAGAGCCAAGAACCTTTAAATCCAGTATGTCCAGTTATTAGGATCCGCTTTCCTCTATAAAAATCTTTAAATATATCTACCATACTTTCCATGGTGCATTGTTTTTATCCCACATTTCATTTAACTCAACATTGTCTCGAAGTGTATCCATCGGTTTCCAAAATCCAGAGTGTTTGTAAGCCATCATCTTTCCATCTTTAGCTAGATTCTCTAACGGCTCCTTCTCAAATACAATGGAGTCATCATTAGGTTTGATATAATCAAAGACCTCTGGTTCGCACACAAAATAGCCTGCATTTATCCAATTCTGATCTCCTAATGGCTTCTCTAAAAAGGAGTTGACTTGATTGGTCTCTTTATCAATATCTAAAGCTCCAAACTTGCCATTTGGTTTATATGCTGTTAAACTTAGCAATGCGCCAGACATTTCATGAGCTAATATACTATCGCTAATATTAATATCACTTACACCATCACCATATGTCAGAAGAAAACGTTTTTCGCCAATATACTTTTGTATCTTTTTTATGCGTGCTCCAGTCATGGTGTTTAATCCAGTATCTACCATCGTAATTTTCCAACTTTCAGAATGATTATCTAGAATTGACACGTTATTATTCGACAAATCAACCGTTAAATCACTATTGTGTCTAAAATAATTAACAAAATATTCTTTAATTATGTATTGCTTGTAACCGCAACATATAATAAATTCTGTAATGCCATAATGGCTATATGTTTTCATAATATGCCATAGGATTGGTTTCCCTCCAATTTCAACCATGGGTTTGGGAATTGAATTAGTAGCCTCACTCAGTCGAGTGCCAAACCCACCAGCTAAGATAACTGCTTTCATAATTATAAGGTATAAGGTATTGTGTCAGTAGGATCATATAAAACATCTGTGTATGCACATAATATAAAATCATTGTCACTATGATTATATATTGCATGTGCCACATAAGGAGGAATATATATCGTTATAGGTTTTTCTGCCGTCATAAAAATGCTTCTTGTCTCTTTAGTCTCTACGTCTTCCAGTTTAAGCTCTGCTGACCCTTGAATCAACGTAAACCATTCTTGGGCATTAATATGATAGTGCTTTCCTTTTACTTGACCCGGTGTAGCATTTGTAAAATAAATCTCGCCAGTATGAGATGGTAGATAATCTTCATTGCCATTAATTGCTTTGAGAAACCAACCTCTATCGTCCTTAATTAGGACCCGACTAATAATAATTACCTTCTGTAAGTTTGTAGTTTTCATAAATAATAGTGTAAATAGTGGTTTGAGCTTTACTTGATGCCGTTGTGCATGGGGGTAAGTAGGTTACGTAATCTTATTTAATACAAGCTGCAATGCTCTGTCGAAAACCTACCTAACCGCAATTACAGCAACTCAACCACCCTTGGCGCTCTTGGTTCTGCTGGTCTGATTTGGGTTTTACACTGTGCGTACTTGACTTAACGTTTTCCGTTGAGGGAGTTGAGTCTTTACAAATTTATCATTAAATAGTCTGATGCATTACACACACCGACTCTGGAGTTAGCGATTTCGCCGTAACTACTCTCCCGTAGTGGAGTCTCTATGTGAGGTATCTATGATCCTCGTCTTTTACATTCTCAAATAAGAGTGAAATATCTTTAAAGGTACCTTTCTTGGTGTAAATATGGGTAAAGTTAGAAAATTCAGATCTCCAGAGCCTATATTTTTTCGATATGGCACGCATTAATTTCGCATTTGAACCCTACGATACCTTGCAGAATGACATGTACTGTCCTGCTTCGTTTACCCTTTACTCTCTCTAATTCACCCTCAAATCCTTTGAAATCACCATCAATTATTCTAACTGGAGTTCCCTTTTCAATCTTTGTTGTTGATAGATCAATATAGGTAATCTTGTCGAGGAGTTTCGTCATTGCATATATAAACTGCTCCATCTGCTTAGTTGGCACTATAATAGGTACAGATACACCCTCCTCGGTAGTCATCAATTTATTGTGCAGATAGTTCAAACTTATCTTAATATCGTTTAGCTTAGCAAGGTTCGTTTTTATAAAAATAAGATTGTGAATCGCTGGTTTTAGCCCCTCACACTTTCGTCCGAACCTACCTGAGTCGTCCTTCACCATCGGGAGAAAATTCTCTACATCATGAGCATCCAAATATTTCTTGGCTAGAAGCTCTTTCTTGTAGACCGTTTTCATCGCATACCATACAACGCCATGATCCGAATAATCAATCATAAATTTACTTATAGATACTAAGGGGAGAATACCATACCCTTGCAACTGCTTGAGTATAAGTTAGTTATGGCAATTAAGCATAAAAGTATATATCATTAAGAGCATCTATTTTTAATACATTATATTTCTTTTCATTGACTCTTGAAGCACCTCTTTTAAAAAGAGGAGATATATACGGCACAAAGGTATAAAATAATAATGAAATAGCAAGTATTTTATATGATTATTCTTTAAATTTGACGGTTAGCTTTACCATTTGTTTAGCAACTTTTGAATCAATCTAATGCTCAAAGTATTATCAGTCAGCAAATTGCATATTCTTTTTTCTCTTTTTAAGGGAGAAAAGTAAAGTTGCTAAACAAATCAACCAACCAATTAATTTAAAAATCAAACAGGATTTCTTAATTTTATCCAGAGAATAAGTTACAATATTTTTGTGTAAATTCTCTGGGTAAAGTTAGGAGATTCAGATTTTAGAGGGGTTATTTTGCCAATTAGTGATAAATATCTATGGATTTAGCAGGATATTTAAAAAATATCTGTATATTTGTCTCTAGTGAACTTTTAGTTAAACCACAAAAACCAAAATAATGAAAGCTAGTTTCTACGAGGGTAATAAGACCTTCAGCGTTAAAGAGAAAGAGATGACTGAGCCAGCAGCTGGTGAGGTACGTATTAAAGTCGCCTATTGCGGAATATGCGGTAGCGATGTGCATATATATCACGGAAACATGGATGCACGAGTGAGTATTCCTCAGGTTGTCGGACACGAGATGTCGGGCGAAGTGGATGCTGTCGGTGAGGGTGTTGAGGGTTATGTCGTTGGCGATAAGATCGTTGTGCGACCTCTTGACAACCGCCTTGAGGATGCTTCAGATAAGGGGTGGAGCCACATCTGTAAAAAGTTGAAGTTTGTAGGTATCGACTCTGAGGGTGCTTTGCAGCAGTTCTGGAATGTCCCTGCATTCACACTTCATAAGTTGCCTGCAACAATCGACCTAAAGCTAGCATCGTTGATCGAGCCATTGGCTGTTGCATGTCATGATGTTCGTCGTAGCGGACTCACTAGCGATGAGGTAGCTGTTGTTTTGGGCGGTGGTCCTATCGGTGCTTTGGTAGCGATGGTTGCTAAGTCTACTGGTGCTAGGGTTATCGTTTCGGAGTTGAACCCTGTGCGTATAGCTCTGCTTAAGGAGATGGGGTTGGAGGTTATCTCACCTAAGGAGGTTGATGTTTTGGAGTATGTTAAGGAGGCTACAAATGGCTCTCTAGCAGATGTTGTCTTTGAGGTTGCTGGTGTTCAGCCGGCATTGGATATGATGACTGAGATTGCTGGTCTACGTGCGCGCATTGTTGTTGTCGCTATCCATGCTCAGCCTCGTCCGATCGATCTGAAGATGCTCTTCTGGCGCGAGCTTACAATCCTTGGTGCGCGTGTGTATGAGTATCAGGATTATGAGGAGGCTATCAGACTTGTCTCTGCAAATGCGCTTCCTGTTGAGAAGTTAATCTCAAATGTCGCTCCACTGGATAAGATACAGCAGCTATTTGAGGAGATCGATGCTAACCCTAGTGGTATGAAGTATCTAATTGATTGTCAAGGTTAAAAATTAAAAACTATAGAATAATGAGCTTTATTGAAGAAAAATTTGGATTGCAGGGCAAGGTAGCCCTTGTAACAGGCTGCAAACGCGGTATCGGTATGGGAATGGCGATCGCATTGGCTAAGGCTGGTGCAGACATCATCGGTGTTAGTGCATCGTTGGAGAGCGAGGGTAGCGAGATAGAGAGGGCTGTTAAGGCGCTCGGTCGTAACTTTAAGGGTTATAGCTGTGACTTTAGCGATCGCAAGGCTCTATACGCCTTTATTGCAGAGGTGAAGAGCGAGTTCCCTCGTGTCGATATTTTGGTTAATAACGCTGGTACAATACTACGTACGCCAGCTGCGGAGCATCCCGATGAGATGTGGGATAAGGTGATCGAGATCAACCAGAATGCACAGTTTATCATGACTCGTGAGTTTGGTAAGGAGATGGTTGCACGTGGCGAGGGTAAGATCGTCTTTACCGCCTCGTTGCTAACCTTCCAAGGTGGAATCACCGTTCCGGGATATGCAGCTAGTAAGGGTGCTATAGGTCAGATGACTATGGCATTTGCTAATGAGTGGGCTGGTAAGGGTGTCAATGTCAATGCTATCGCACCGGGGTATATCAGCACCGATAACACCGCTGCTTTGCGTGCCGATGATGTGCGTTCGGAGCAGATCCTTACACGTATCCCTGCGGGTCGTTGGGGAACGCCAGAGGATTTTGCCGGTCCAATCGTGTTCCTATGCTCTGAGGCATCTGCCTATATGAGTGGAAGCATTATGTTAGTAGACGGCGGCTGGATGGGACGCTAGCACGCTATTCGCACCTCAGATTTGGCACTTCCCTGCGCTTTTTAATCCTCACGTACTTTTAGTACGCTGCGGTTAAAAATGCTCGCGAAGCCCCAAATCTGAGGAGCGACTAGCATGCTAGAGAGAAAAAAAATTACAACCAATAAAACCTAAAACTATTATGCAAAAGTATAATCAATATATCGGCGGTGAGTGGAGAACCCCATTCAACGGCGAGTATACCGAGGTATACAACCCATCGGATGACTCAGTTGTCGGAATGGTGGCTAACGGAGGTGTGGAGGATTCAGTGGCGGCACTTGAGGCTGCTGAGGCTGCACAGAAGAGTTGGGCAGCGATGCCTGCACGTCAACGTGCCGATCTACTCTACGCCTTCTGCGATGAGATCATGGCTAATCAGGAGGCGTTGGCTCGAATGATTACCATGGAGCAGGGTAAGCTATTTAAAATCGCAATGTTCGAGGTGGGTGTATGCGCCTCATTTATACGCTACGCTTGTGAGTGGGCGCGACGTATCGAGGGTGATATTGTCCCATCGGATAACCCTAATGAGTACCTAATGATCCAGAAGATCCCCCGTGGAGTTGTTGTGGCTATCACGGCGTGGAACTTCCCGATGGCACTCGCTGGTCGTAAGATCGGTCCTGCGCTAGTTGCTGGAAACACAATTGTTGTTAAGCCAACCACTGAGACCCCAATCTCAACACTTATGTTGGGTGATATAGCAACTAAAGTGGGTATACCTGCGGGAGTACTCAATATCGTTACTGGCTCGGGTAGAGTGATGGGTACGGCTCTTGTAGAGAATGAGATCACTAAGATGGTGACTATGACTGGTAGCACACCTGTCGGTCAGCAGATCTTCCGCTCAGCATCTAAACACCTAGCTCACGTACAGTTGGAGTTGGGTGGTAAGGCGCCATTTATCGTCTTTGAGGATGCCGATATTGACTCTGCTGTCGATGCCGCTTTGTGGTCGCGCTTTGATAACTGTGGTCAGGTATGTACATGTAATGAGAGGCTATACCTACAGGAGTCTATCTACGATGAGTTTATGGAGAGATTCATGGCTAAGGTTAAGGCTCTTAAGGTTGGTGATCCATTCAATGCCGACTCAGATATGGGACCAAAGGTCAACAAGTCGGAGTTGAAGCATATGTTCGAGATGGTAGAGACAGCCCTTAAGGAGGGTGCAACACTAGCCTATGGTGGTGGTACTCCCGAGGGTGAGGAGTTCAAAAAGGGTAATTGGTTTATGCCTACAATCCTCACCGATGTGACTCAGGATATGACGGTTGTTCATGAGGAGTCGTTTGGACCAATCTTGCCAGTGGTTAAGTTCTCAACCTACGAGGAGGTTATCGGATATGCTAACGACTGTGAGTTTGGATTGGCTGCGATGGTATACACTAAGGATCTCAGCCGTGCGATGAGGTTAAATACCGATCTTGAGTTTGGTGAGATCTACATCAATCGCGGACATGGTGAGCTACACCAAGGATTCCACAACGGCTATAAGATGAGTGGTACAGGTGGTGAGGATGGAAAATATGGCTTCGAGCAGTACTTGGAGAAGAAAACATTCTATATCAGATACTAAGCTATGTCACGAATAATAGAGTCTTTAGATGTGCAGCTCTTTGAGGTACCTCTAGATGAGGTGCTTTCAGATGCTAAACATGGAGATCACTTTAACTTCGAGTTGATTACAGCTACCATCACATTGAGTGATGGTAGCCAAGGTACAGGCTACACCTACACTGGCGGTAAGGGTGGTAGGGCTATCAAGGCGATGATCGAGTATGATCTTAAACCTGTCCTTATCGGTGCTAATGCCGATAATGTCGAGCAGATCTACGATATGATGCAGTGGCATATCCACTATGTTGGTCGCGGAGGTATCGCCTCTTTTGCCATCTCGGCTGTAGATATTGCGCTGTGGGATCTACGATGCAAGAGGTTGGATCTGCCTCTGTGGAGGGTCGCTGGCGGTACGGCAGATAGGTGTAGAGCCTACTGTGGAGGTATCGACCTGCAATTTCCTCTGGAGAAGTTGTTGTCAAATATCAAGGGGTATCTGGCGGCAGGCTTCGATGGTGTGAAGATCAAGATCGGTCGTGCCAATCCCGATGAGGATGTGGAGCGAATCAAAGCTGTTAGGGAGCTTATAGGCAAGGATATAACCTTTATGATCGATGCCAACTACTCGCTCACTGTTGAGCAGGCTATCTCGCTCGCCAATAGGGTGAAAGATTGCGATATAACGTGGTTTGAGGAGCCAACCATTCCCGATAACTACAAGGGTTATGCGCAGATCACCGAGGCTACAGGGATGGCTGTTGCAATGGGGGAGAATCTGCATACGATCCATGAGTTTGAGTATGCGTTGGCAGACTCAAAATTGGGATATGTGCAGCCCGACGCCTCGAACTGTGGCGGTGTGACGGGGTGGTTGCAGGCATCACGACTCTTTGAGCATAGTGGTGTTAAGGTCTGCTCTCATGGAATGCAGGAGCTGCATGTTAGTCTGGTCTCATCACAGCCACATCAGGGGTGGATCGAGGTGCATAGCTTTCCTATCGATCGATATACAATGCGTCCACTTGTTGTGGAGGAGCATATGGCAGTAGCTCCATCAACACCCGGAGTAGGTGTTGAGTTTAACTGGGAGATGCTGGCACCATACAAAGTATAAGAGAGCGTTGCAAGGCGGCGAAATTTCAAAGATACCATAGAGGTCACATCGGTCACATACTAAAGTATGCTCCCTCAGATGACCTCTACGCCATCTTTAAAATTTCATCCACCTATCAACGCTCTCCAGAGCGGAGCAAAACTAAAGTTTTGCAATGGTCTCTATAAACGAAAACAATTGCTGTTTGCCAAAATGGGATAGAGTTTCTCCAGCTCAGCGGGGAGTACCACGCCACCGCCCGCGTAGGGCAGCCCCCGTTTTTTGCCAGACACGAACAACTTAAAACTTCAAAATTATGAGCCTAGAAAAGACCAACTTCGGCTCACTCCAAGGTAGCGATGTCACTCTCTATAAACTGACCAACCAATCAGGCGTAGAGGTGCATTTGATCGACTATGGGGTGACAATAACTTCTATTTTGATCCCAAACGCAGATGGGACGAAGGATAATATCGTCTGCGGATTCAACACCTTAGAGGGGTATTTTGCCCCTGAGTATATGGCTAATGCGCCATTCTTTGGCTGTACAGTAGGTCGCTACTGCTCGACAATCAAAGATGCTAAGTATGGCGATGTGAAGCTCTCAGTAAATTGTGCAGAACACAACCTGCATGGTGGCACGGTGGGCTTTGATAAACAGATCTGGACCCTAAAGGAGTCGAGCGAGCAGAGTGTGACATTTGTGCTGCATAGCCCCGATGGCGATCAAGGTTTTCCGGGTGCAGTAGATGCGGAGGTGACCATCGCGCTGGGTGATGATAATGCGCTCTCATTCAAGTATGGTGCAACGACAACTAAGTTGACACCTCTATCAATGACCAACCACACCTATTATAACCTCTCTGGATTCCGTGAGAGTGTAGAGGGTCACTCAGTGCAGATCAACTCAACAACCCTTATACCTCTAAACTCAGAGGGTAGATTCACCTCTGTTCAGAGGAGTGTTGCGGGCGAGGCGGATGATCTTCGCGACTCTAAGGTTATTGGAGATGTGCATATGGCTATGGGTGATGGTTTTTAACACTACTACCTCTTTAGTGATGATCTATCGGCAACACCTGTTAAGGTGGCGCAGCTAGATTACACACCTCTGGGACGCTCGATGGAGATATTTACCACCGAGCAGGGAATGTTATTCTATACGGGCAAGTTCACATCCGATGAGCTATCTCGCGAGAGTGGCGAGCAGTTTGGAAAGTTCAGAGCCTGCTGCTTCGAGAGCCACCGCATCCCCAATGGTGTGAATATCGAGGGTGCGCCAAATGTTATGCTCTCTCCCGATGAGAGCTTCTGTTCTGAGACAATCATTAAACTTAAATTCTAAAACTATGACTACAGGAGTAATTTGGGCATTGTTAGCGGGCGTTATGCTCGGACTTTACGCCCTACCAAAAAAGTTCGTGAAGGAGTATACCGATGAGAATACATGGTCACTCTTCTTTTTGTTGGCACTTATCGTTCTTCCATTTATCACCGCCTTCTCGATGATCGACAACTTTTGTGCGGTGTTGGCTGCTATACCTAGTGATGCTGTTACGGTGATGGTCTTTTCGTCGATTCTGTGGGGTGTGGGTGTTCAGATGTGGACCAAGGCGATCGATTATATCGGTGTTGCACTGGGCTTCTCAATATTTATAGGTACGGTAATCATGATTGGTTCGCTGCTGCCATTTATTGTTGATGGTGTGCCTGCCACTGAGCCATTGACCTATATCGCTAGTGGATTGGTCGTTATCCTATTGGGTATTGTGGCTAATGGACGAGCAGGAATCTTGCGTAAAGAGGCAGAGGAGCAGAAGGAGCATATGGAGCAGCTCTCGTCGGGTAAGGTTGTTCGTGGAATTATTATCGCCCTTGTAGGTGGTATCCTCGCTACTGGATTTAGCCTCGCTAATGCCGTTGGTGTAGGACCTATCACTGAGGCGGTTGTTGCTCAGGGTAACCCCGTATGGATGAGTTCAATTGCCGTTATGTTTATCATCTATGTTGTGGCATCGATCTATGTATTACCATTCTTTGCATATCAGCTCACTAAGACTAAGGCGTGGGGTAAGTTCACCGCTACACCTGCTTTGGGCAAGAACTTTGTGTTGATTTTCGTTATGGCATTCTTCAACTTCGCCGCTTCGGCACTCTTTGCCTATGCTGCGTTTAGCCTAGGCGAGAATGGAAATACAGTTGGTTATGCTATCTATAATACCGCCTCTGTGCTGTTGGCTGTTGTTGGTGGAATTGTTGCAAAGGAGTGGATTGGTGCGCCTACAAAGGCTAAGAACTTTCTCTACTCAGCCCTCGTTGCGATGATTATCGGAGTGGTGCTTATCGCTATGGGTAATAGCTTGTAGTCTCCGCTTCACCATCTTCTGCTGAGCGTAGCGAAGTCTCTCGTACATGCGAGAGGTTTCGTTACGCTCAGCATTGTATATATGGCGTAATTGTTGAAGTGTTTCTCTCTGTAACTAAAAAAATAATTCGACAATTATGAAAACAAAAAAGGAGATGGTCTCGGAGTTGCTCAAGAGCATTGAGACGGGAGAGAAGGGGGCGGTTGGTTATATCAATTCTCAGCGATATATCCAACATAATTTGATGAGTGGCGATGGCGTAGAGGGCTTCGCTGCTGTTTTGGAGGGGTTGGCTGATTATCCTGAATCGCCACGGGTCGATACGGTGCGGATATTTGAGGATGGTGATTTTGTCTTTACCCATACCTCTTACAATTTCTATGGCGATAGGGTGGGGTTTGACATCTTTCGCTTTGAGGATGATCTAATAGTTGAGCATTGGGATAATATGTGTGAGGCGGTGGAGAAGCCCAACGCTTCGGGTCATACAATGATCGATGGTGGCACAACCATTGTCGATAGGGAGGATGGCGAGCATAATAAACCACTCATCGTGCGTTATATCTCCGATGTGTTGATTGATGGCAAGCTATCGGAGTTGGAGAGCTATATATATGGTAATAGTTATCTCGAACACAACCCCTATAGTGGAGATGGGATAGATGCCTTACGCTCTATGATTGTGAATAGTGGTATTAAATATAGGACTATCCATAAGGTTCTGGGAGAGGGGAATTTTGTTCTGGCAGTCTGCGAGGGGTATGATATGGATGAGAATAGGCTCAGTATATATGATCTATATCGTCTCGATGATGATAAGATTGTGGAGCATTGGGGTGTCACGGAGGTTATTCCCGACCGTTCGGAGTGGAAAAACGACAATGGGAAGTTTGGATTTGAGTAGTGCAACAGAAAAATTATTTAACAACTGGGTAAAAAATCATTGTTGTTAAATAATTTTTTACTATATTTGCGTTGGTAAAGATTAAAACATTAATTACAAATAATATTTAGTAAAATGAGAATTGAGAAGATCATTGCTCGCGAGATTATCGACTCGCGTGGAAACCCAACAGTTGAGGTTGATGTAACTTTGGAGTCTGGCGTTATGGGACGCGCATCTGTACCATCAGGTGCTTCTACAGGCGAGAACGAGGCTTTGGAGCTTCGCGATGGCGATAAGAGCCGCTACCTTGGAAAGGGTACTTTGAAGGCTGTTAAGAATGTAAATGAGGTGATCTCGCCAGCTTTGGAGGGTTACTCAGCATTGAATCAGCGTGCAATCGATAAGGCTATGTTGGCTCTTGATGGCACAAAGACTAAGTCTAACTTGGGTGCTAACGCTATCCTAGGAGTATCTTTGGCTGTTGCTAAGGCTGCTGCTAACTACCTTGAGATGCCACTTTACCGCTATATCGGTGGTACAAACACATTCACTCTTCCTGTTCCAATGATGAACATCATCAACGGAGGTTCTCACTCTGATGCTCCAATCGCATTTCAGGAGTTTATGATCCGTCCTGTTGGCGCTCCATCATTCCGCGAGGGATTGCGTATGGGTGCTGAGGTATTCCACTCATTGAAGAAGGTTCTTCACGACCGTGGTCTCTCTACTGCAGTAGGTGATGAGGGAGGTTTTGCTCCAGCATTGAACGGTACTGAGGATGCTTTGGAGTCTATCATGAAGGCTATCGAGATGGCTGGTTACAAACCGGGTGTTGATGTTATGATCGGTCTTGACTGTGCATCTTCTGAGTTCTACTCAGACGGTATCTATGACTACTCTAAGTTCGAGGGTGCAACAGGTGCTAAGCGTACAGCTGCTGAGCAGGTTGATTATATGGAGGAGCTTGTTAACAAGTACCCAATCGACTCAATCGAGGATGGTATGGACGAGGGCGACTGGGATGGCTGGAAGCAGCTTACAGAGCGTATCGGCGACAAGTGCCAGTTGGTTGGTGACGACTTGTTCGTAACTAACGTAGAGTACCTACAGAAGGGTATCGAGCTAGGATGTGCTAACTCAATCCTTATCAAGGTTAACCAGATCGGTTCATTGTCTGAGACTTTGGATGCTATCGAGATGGCTCACCGTGCAGGTTATACTTCAGTTACTTCACACCGTTCAGGTGAGACTGAGGATGCTACAATCGCTGATATCGCAGTTGCTACAAACTCAGGTCAGATCAAGACTGGTTCATTGAGCCGCTCTGATCGTATGGCTAAGTACAACCAGTTGCTTCGTATCGAGGAGGAGTTGGGTGATCTAGCTGTTTACGGATACAAGAAGGTTAAGTAATTAACCCTTTATTAGATAGAGGGAGGATTCTGTGTAAATCGGGATCCTCCTTTTTTTCGTTATGGTGGGTGTCTATTCGTTAAATATACCTATAAATAACTATTTTTACATGGTGTATATCTAGTAATAATTCTTTATATTTGCAGAAAAAGAGAGAGTAATATGGTAAGATATAAAATTAGTAGATATAGGGCGAGTGACTCAATGGCAGATCTGATCTGCGATAACTACCAGATGTTGATTGTGATGGACCGCTTTGGTATCCCTCTGGGGGTTGGCGAGCATACCATTGAGGAGGTGTGTAGAGATAACGGTGTTGATGTTGTAACTTTCCTAGCAGTTGTTAACCTGTTGTTAGGGGGGAATGAGGTCTCTGTGGAGGTGCTAGAGTCGATCTCGACCAAAGATCTTATAGGTTATCTGCTCAATTCTCACCGCTACTATACTGAGTATCGACTTCCAGAGATACGTGCTAAGCTCGTTGAGGCGATTGATGGTGATGATGTCTCGAGTCTAATTGTTAACTATTTCGATCAATATACATCGAAGATTGGCGATCACTTGAGGTATGAGGAGCAGGTGGTCTTTCCATATGTAAAGCGTTTGTGTAGTGGTGAGAGGAGTGATGACTATTCGATTTCGGTTTTTAGTAGTTCGCATGACCATATTGATGAGCCGTTGGATGAGTTGAAGAATATAATTATAAAGTATTATCAGGGCGAGAGCAATGATAATTTGATTATGGTTCTCCACGATATTCTTAGCTGCTCGAACGATCTGTTGACTCATAATCTTGTAGAGGATAGTATCTTAGTGCCGTTGGTTAAAAAGATCGAGGAGTATGGCAACGCGTAGGGTGCATGTTATGGTTGCTGAACCTTCGGCGGTTATTCGGAGTGGTGTGGTCTCTGTTTTGGAGTCGCTAGACTCTTTGGGCATAGATATTGCAGAGATTCGAGATATGATGTCGTTAAGAGAGAGTCTGAGTGAAGGTGTTGTTGATGTTGTTGTTGTCGATCCGCGACAGGTGGGGTGTATGAAGTCTCCCCGGCAGCTGTTGAAGTGCGAAGATAACAATGTGCGTTTCGTTGCGCTGCTTAGCTCGGTTGTTGATAATGAGGTGCTGGGGTGGTATGATGCCTCATTCTCAATCTTTGATTCGTTGACAACGATTGAGGAGAGGCTAGCAAGTGTGATAAAGACAACTGATAATAAGGAGACTGAGCTTACTCAGCGTGAGATGGAGATTGTCGCGGCTATTGCACGTGGCGCGAGCAACAAGGAGATTGCCGACCAGCTCTTTATATCGACATATACGGTGATGACACATAGGCGTAATATCTCGGCTAAGCTAAATATACATAGCCCTGCGGGATTGACGATATATGCCATTGTTAATAAATTAATTGATATTCAAGACGTTAAGGGGTAAGGTATGTGTATGGAGGCATTCTATGGCTTGGCTATTGGTTTGGCTACATTTCTTATTATAGGGCTATTTCATCCTCTGGTCATCAAGGTCGAGTACTATCTAGGTGCTGGCTATTGGTGGCTCTTTTTGGTTGGTGGTATTGTTGGTCTAGTTGTCTCTATCTTGGTTGAACCTCTCTTTTGGAGTGCCATTGCTGGGGTCTTTTCATTCTCATCGTTTTGGAGTATTGGTGAGGTGATCGAGCAGCGTAGGAGGGTCGAGAAGGGGTGGTTCCCCGAAAATCCTAATAGACAAAAAAAGGGGTAGGAAATGGATAAATCATTATTTTTTTTTAACTTTGTGGAAAATATAATGATTTAAACAGATTCTTATGTGTAGAGTAGTAATTATTGGTGCGGGAGGTGTAGGAACAGTCGTTGCCTATAAGGTGGCGGCAAATCCTTTGTTTAGTTATGTGGTGTTGGCTAGTAGGACAAAATCGAAGTGTGATAAAATTGCTGAGGAGATAGGTGGTGATAGGGTAGTGACGGCTCAGGTTGATGCCGATAGTGTGGAGGAGTTGACTGCTTTGTTCAGTGAGCATAAGCCAGATTTGGTAATCAATGTTGCACTTCCATATCAGGATCTAACAATTATGGATGCCTGCTTGGTATGTGGTTGTAACTACCTCGATACAGCTAATTACGAGCCTAAGGATGAGGCGAAGTTTGAGTACTCTTGGCAGTGGGCTTATCAAGATCGATTTAAGGAGAGGGGATTAACCGCTATCCTTGGCTGTGGCTTCGACCCCGGTGTAACATCGATCTATACTGCTTATGCAGCTAAACACCACTTCGATGAGATTCATTACCTAGATATTGTCGATTGTAATGCTGGAAATCACGGAATGGCATTCGCTACAAATTTCAACCCCGAGATCAATATCCGCGAGGTGACTCAAAAGGGTCGTTACTATCAAGATGGTGAGTGGGTGGTGACTGAGCCACATGAGATCCATAAGGGTCTTAACTACCCCGAGATTGGGGAGAGGGAGTCATATGTGATCTATCATGAGGAGTTGGAGTCGCTGGTGAAGAACTTCCCAACATTGAAGAGGGCTAGATTCTGGATGACTTTTGGTCAGGAGTACCTTACGCATCTGCGAGTGATTCAAAATATCGGTATGTCGCGTATCGATCCAATTATCTATAATGGAGTGGAGATTGTTCCAATCCAATTCTTGAAGGCTGTCCTTCCTGATCCAAAGTCATTGGGCGAGAACTACTCTGGTAAGACATCTATCGGGTGTCGAATTACGGGTATTAAGGATGGCGAGGAGCGTACCTATTATATATATAACAACTGTGACCACGAGAGGGCATTCGAGGAGACAGGTACACAGGCGGTGAGCTACACTACAGGAGTACCTGCGGCATTGGGTGCTGAGATGTTTGCTCGCGGATTGTGGCGTGGTGCTGGTGTATATAATGTAGAGGAATTTGATCCCGATCCATTTATGGAGCGTATTGGTGAGTGTGGGTTAGAGTGGGTTGAGCAGTTTAATATAGATCTAGAGCTGTAGCTTTAGAGGATACTCTTTTATACCTGTCATGCTGAGCGAAGCGAAGTATCTCGCAATATCTGCGAAAGTCTTTGCGAGATACGCTTCTCTCAGCATGACACTGAAACCAAAAAAACAATTAAAACCATAAACCATGAAAAAACTACTATTTAGTGTAGTCCTAGCATTTGCCTTTGGACTGCTAGCCTCTTGCTCTTCGCCCAGTGCAACCGTTGTGCGAACGAGTGACTTCAACTTCGATTGGAAGTTTACCGAGTTGAAGGATACTATCACTCTAACAAATGTCCCGTTGGATGATAAGGCGTGGAGAGATATTCGTCTGCCACATGATTGGAGCGTTGAACACTCGTTTGATGAGAATCTAGAGGGGTGTACAGGTTATATGCCCGGAGGTGTTGGTGTATATCAGAAACACTTCGCTACGCCATACTCTAGTGATGAGAAGAGTACCTTTGTACTCTTTGACGGCGTCTACACACAAGCTAAGTTCTGGCTTAATGGCGAGTATTTGGGGCAGAACCCATATGGCTACTCTCCAGTGTTCTTCAACTTGACCGATATTCTTAAACCTGCTGGTGAGCAGAATGTGTTGACAGTCTATGTCGACCACTCTAGCTATGCTGATAGCCGTTGGTATACAGGTTCGGGAATCTACCGTAATGTGGAGCTGGTGACTCTGGATAAGTTGCATATCCCTATCTGGGGTTCATATGTTACGACCCCTGAGGTTAGTGATGAGCAGGCTACGGTAAGTGTAGAGGTAGAGGTTCAGAATGAGTATGGTGCAGCTCAGAACTTCACTTTGGCGACTGAGATTGTTGATGGTTGTGGTCGAGTGGTTGCTAAAAGTGATGATGCATTGAACCTTGCTAGTGGTAAATTGGAGACCTTCACTCAGCAGATTGTTGTTAAGGAGCCTAAGTTGTGGGATCTCGACACACCAAATATGTATAAGGCGATCACCTCGTTGAGTATCGATGGCAAAAAGGTTGATGAGTATACTGTCCCCTTCGGAATCCGTACGTTGTTGTTTGATAAGGATAAGGGATTCTTCCTCAATGGTAAGGAGACCTTTGCTAAGGGAGTATGTCTGCACCACGATGGTGGTTTGGTCGGAACAGCTGTGCCTAAGGGTGTCTGGAGACGCCGTATTGAATTGCTTAAGGAGGGTGGTGTGAACTCTATCCGTACCTCTCATAACCCAGTAGCATCGGACTTCCTCGATCTATGTGATGAGATGGGAATCTTAGTGCAGAATGAGATCTTCGATGAGATGGACAATCCAAAGGATAAGAGATTCAACTTCGCGGAGAAGGAACCATTGTATCGCACTGAGGGTTATGATAACTACTTCCAAGAGTGGGGTGAGAGCGACCTAAAGCGTGTTGTTAAGCGCGACCGTAACCACCCATCTGTGTTTATGTGGAGTATCGGTAATGAGATTGAGTGGACATATCCAGAGTATAAACATGTGAGTGGTCTCTTTGATAAGGGTATGGGTGGCTACTGGAATAAGATCCCAAAACTTACACCAGCGGAGATGAAGGCTCGCTACGATGCCCTTCCAGAGCAGGAGTATGTCCTTGCTGAGACTGCGGAGAGACTAGTTAAGTGGGTTAAGGATGTTGATTTGACTCGTCCTGTCACCTCTAACTGTATCATACCTGTTGCTAGCTGCGTAACTGGTTATGCTGCGGCGTTGGATGTTGTTAGTGTGAGCTACCAGATTGCACAGTACGATTGGATGAAGAAGAACTTCCCTGATATGATGTTTACAGGTGGTGAGAATACGGGTCTTTTACAGGAGTGGAAATCGGTTACCGACAATCCAATGGTCTTTAGTATGTATATGTGGACTGGTATCGACTATATTGGTGAGTCGACAAATCGCTGGCCCCAGAAGGCGTGGCCCGGTGATATGCTCGATTTGGCAGGATTCAAGAAGGCTGGTTTCAACCACTTCAAATCTATCTGGACAGATGAGCCGATGGTTGTTATCCAGACACACCACTCTAAGGACTCTGGCTTCGATATTCAGAATGGTGAGTTTGTAGCTCCAGCGAAGAATGGAACAAATTGGTCGAACTACCTCTCGGAGGAGATTTGGAACTATGAAGAGGGCGATCAGATCTTTGTAGAGGTGGTGACCAACCAACCTGAGGCTACGCTCTATCTTAATGGCAGGAGTTTAGGTTCTAAGAAATTGGCAGATTGTGCTGATAACATTATGCGCTGGGCTGTTCCTTATGAGGCTGGAACTTTGGAGGCTAAGACAGCTACTGTCTCAACTGAGTTGCGCTCAGCTGGCAAAGCTGCTGCAATAGTTGTTGATGTTGATAATAGTGCATTGGCTGCTGATGGTTATGATGTAGCTCATGTCGTTGCTCAGGTTGTCGATAAGGATGGAATACCTGTTCGTACTGAGGAGCATAAGATGACCTTTAAGGTCGATGGTGATGTGTCACTTCTTGGTGTCGATAATGGCTGGAATAGCAGCACTCAGGATTTCCAGAGTGATAATTTGACCACTCGCTTGGGTCGTGCATTGGCTATTGTTCAATCAAAGAGGGGTGTTAAAACTCCTGTGACTATCACTGTTAGTGTCGATGGGTTGCCATCACAGAGCGTTTCATTGTCGGTTAAATAAATTTTTTTAATACTATAGATATGAAGAGATCAGATTTAATTTTTCTAGGGGTGGTTATCATTGCTGCCTTACCATTTTTCGTTAGTAGCAAGCCTGCTGAGTGCTATGATGTAGCTAATGCTACCCACCCTTATATGTTGGCTTTTTTGAAGTTCGCAATTCTCGCTACTGTGGGTGAGATGATCGGTTTGCGTATTCGTAGCGGATCATATACCTACGAAGGTTTTGGGGCTATGCCACGCGCTATTCTATGGGGTGTATATGGTGTTTGGATCGCTTTGGCGATGAAGATCTTTGCCGCAGGGACACCTATGGTCGTTGAGACATTGGGTATTGATGGTGTCGTTGCTGCGATGAAACAGCCCGGCTTCTCACCTGAAAAATTGCTAGGTGGATTTTCTATATCGTTGATGCTCAATACGATCTTTGCGCCTGTCTTTATGACAATGCATAAGATTACCGATGCGCATATTGTAGCTTGCGGAGGTTCATTGAAGGCGTTGGTTCCACCACTCCCTATGCGTAAGCTATTTGTCAATTTGGACTGGGATACACAGTGGAATTTTGTGTTCAAAAAGACGATTCCCCTCTTCTGGATACCAGCACACACTATAACATTTATGCTTCCGCCAGCGTCACAGGTGCTATTTGCTGCCCTTTTGAGTGTCGCTTTGGGGGTTATAATGGCTCTTGCAACTGTAATTTCACAGAGTAAAAAGGTTAAATAGTTAACTAAAATGCCGGTAAAATCCAAATAAACATAGCAATTAATTTGCTTTTGTGGATTTGTTTTACTACTTTTGGCATTGATTAATTAACCCAAAAAAAAATTTTTATGACTGGTTCAGTTAAATGGTTCGATGGTAAAAAGGGCTACGGATTTATTACAAACGATGAGGATGGAAAAGAGTACTTCGTACACTTCTCTGGAATTGAGTCGGACGGTTTTAAGGCTTTGAAAGAGAAGGATCAAGTTGAATTTACACTTGCATCTGACAGAAAAGGCGAGCAGGCTGTCAACGTACGCGTTATCTAAGTAATATATCCAAGTACATTATTGCACGAGCAGGAGAGGCAAGTGAGTAGGCAACAATAGAATGTACCGAAAGTCGAGCCAAATGGTAAGGAATCTAAAGTCGGCGTGAGCCACAACAGAAAGTCGGGGGTAACAACTTTGCTTTTTAAAATGATTATCGCGGATAGAGATTTATTCTCTGTCCGCGTTTTTTGGTGTGTAGTCGATTGACTATTATAGGAAAAATAGTTTAGACGCTGCATACAAAATTTATCATTTATCATCTATCATTTATTATAAATTTATTATCTTTGCCAATGTGTATACCTGAGTTTTGGGTGGGAGAATCTTATCGAGAATAGAGGTTATAAATATTAATGACAATGCAAAGATTTTTTCGTGTAGTGAGTGTAGGTTTGATCCTAGCTATAGCTACATTATCAGATAGTTACGCTGAATCGAAGGGTGATGAACTCTTCGAGATGGAGCGTTATAGAGAGTCGCGCGATGAACTGAAGTCAGCTAGGGGAGAGAGCCGTAAGAGAGTTGTTGATGAGATTGATTACAGAATTGCTGTTTCGGAGATGATGATCGGTGGCAAGGAGAGTGAGCTGCTATTGAAGGAGTATGTCTCAAACTACCCTGCGACAACACTGGAGAATGATGCTCTCTATCGAACAGCTATTCAGCAGTCATCGTTAGGCGATATGGCTAGCTGCGAGGAGCTGTTGAATAGAGTTGATTATAACAGACTAAATAAGATCGAGCGAGATAATTATGATATTCGTGTCGGTTATCAGCTATTCCGCAGAGGTAACTATCCCGAGGTGTTACACTATATCTCGAAGATTAAAGCTAGCTCTCCTAATTATGTCCATGCGTTGTATATGCGTAGCTATATTGAGTTTCGCACAGATCACTATGCTGAGGCAAAGAGGGGTTTTTCTGAACTTAAGGAGTTTGAGATTTATGCAGATATTGTCCCATTTTACTTGATGCAGATAGCCTTTAATGAGGGTGACTATAGGTTGGCGATCGAGTATGGTGAGTCGTTGATCGATAAGGCTACTAAGGGTGCAAGGGAGGAGCTGGCACGTACAATTGCTGAGGCGTACTTCCGTTTGGGCGATAGTGAAAAGACAATCGCATATCTAGAGCGGTCGCTGGCTGAGGGGGAGGAGATGAGCCGCTATGAATATTATATTAAGGGCTTCTCTCTTCATCAGTTGGAGAGGTATGCTGAGGCGGCGCAGATGTTAAAGAGGGCATGTGGTGCTGATGATGAGATGACTCAAAATGCCTCATTCCACCTTGCCAACTGTTATCTACACCTTAAGGATATGCGCGGTGCATTGAGGGCTTTTGCCATGGCATCAAATGATAAGTTTAATGAGGAGATTGCTGAGGAGGCGCTATTTAATTACGCTAAGTTGCAGTATGAACTAGACGAGGGGGTCTTTAATGAGACAATTAATGTGCTGAGTCGCTATCTTGATAGGTATGATAATGCTGAGAGGAGGGTGGTGATCCAGTCGCTACTTGTGGCAGCCTATTACAACTCGAAGAACTATGCAGCAGCATATGAGAATATAACTAAGATCAAGGATCCTGATGCAGAGGTGCGTGCAGCGAAGCAACGAATCACCTATTTGCGTGGTGCTGAGTGCTTTATCGAGGGTGATATGAGCCGAGCTAAGCGGTTTATGGATGAGTCAATAGCTATAGGTGTCAATCCAAAATATATCGCTCTGGCGACATTCTGGTTGGGTGAGATAGCCTATAAAAGTGGTAACTACTCAGAGGCGCAGCAGCACTTTAATAACTACCTCGCTCGTGCGCCTAAGGGTGAGCCGATGGTGGCTATGGCGGAGTATAACATTGCCAATACAATGTTTAAGCAGGGGAGTACGAAGAGTGCAATAGACTATTTCGAGGGGTATGGACGCAATGGGGTTAATGACCAACTAATTCGTTTTGATAGCTATAATAGGGTGGGTGATATTTACTACCAAGATCGCCTCTTTGCAAAGGCTGTCGAGAGCTATAATAGAGCAAACGCCATTGATGCCGAGATAAGCAACTACCCGACATTCCAGATCGCTACTATCAAGGGTGTGATGGGCGATCATAAAGCTAAGATAGCGTTGTTGAGTAGAATCAAGAGTGGTGATCTGCTCGATGAGTCGAATTATCAGTTGGGTCGAAGCTATATCCTTACAGAGCAGTACCAAAAGGCAATCGATCAGTTGGAGAGGTATATTGTTGATTATGAGGGGGCAGAGAGGTTTGCGGAGGCGCTCTCAGATCTGGGTGTTGCATATATAAATATGAAGAACTCAGCTAAGGCGCTGGAGTATTATGATCGAGCAATCAAATCATCGCCTCAGTCGCAGGTGGCTAAGAGTGCCATGGAGGGTGTTAGGGAGATCTATATCAATCAAGGTGATGCCAAGGGTTACTTCAGCTATGCTAAGTCGATGGGTATGGAGGGGGATTTGAGCGCTGTCGCTCGCGACTCATTGTCGTTTGCCTCGGCACGTGCGCACTATCTAAATGAGGGTAGCAAGGGTAGTCGAGCGGTGGCTAAGTCGCTGAGTGGTTATATTAAGGATTATCCTAAGGGGTACTATCTAAATGATGCTCTCTTCTACTTGAGTGATACATATATTAAGTTGAATGATAACAAAGAGGCAATAGCGACATTGACAACGTTGAGTAGTCGCGGAGCGGGAGGCTATAGTGAGAGGGTATATAGCATGCTTTCGGATTTGACCTTTGACGAGAAGATGTATAAGGAGTCTGTCGCAGCCTCGATGAAGCTCTATGATGTGAGCAAGGATTACAAGAAGAGGATGGTGGCGATGGAGCGTAGTGTTGAGGCGGCAAGGCTGAGTGGTGATGAGGCGTTGGATACACAGGTGGTTGATAAGGTGTTGAAGATGGGTGAGTTGCAGACTGGTGCCGAGGCGCAGCGATTGGCTAAATATATTAAGGCAACAAGACTTCGCGAGAGGGGTGAGCGAGAGGATGCAGTGGTCTTTTATCGAGATCTTGCGGCTGATAAACTATCTAAACATAGTAGCGAGGCGAACTTTTATGTTATTGATGATACATTCCGCCGTGGTGAGCGCGATGAGGCTGAGGAGCAGATTTTTGCATTGGCTGAGATCAAGACGGCTGATCCATATTGGTTAGCTAAGGCTTTCCTATTGCTAGGTGATATATATGTGCTTAGGGATGATTCATTTCAGGCGCGTGCGACATATCAGAGCATTGTCGATGGATATAGTGTTGAGGATGACGGTATAATTGATGAGGCGAAGAGTAAGATCGAAAAACTGAAATAGAGATGAGAAAGATACTATATATAGCAGCTGCACTACTCCCAATTAGCATTTTTGCTCAGGTAGATAAGCAGGTTGAGGTGACAAAGGAGTACACTCCTCAGGTGGAGCAGCGGGAGAAGATTACGCTTATGCCTGAGATGAGTGTCGATGGCTCTATTACCCCCGATATTGACTACTCTATCACTCCACGATCGATCGAGACGAGCTACGATGTCGATAGCTTTGCGCCTGTGGAGATTAATTTTTGGGAGTATAATCCCTACTCACCTATCTACCTTAAGTTGGGCGGAGGGGCGCCTGCAACTGTGGTGGGTGATATATATTACACATCTCTATTTGATAAGAGCTACCTAACTTCGTATGCAAATTATGATGGTATCTACGGTAGGTTGAGTGGCTTTGATGGTGTGGAGAGAGGTGCGCGTGAACACCACTCGACCTTTGGTAGTCGCTATGTTCAGCAGGGTAGTAGAAGAGGTTTCAATGCCGATTTTAAGTATAATATAGATCAATGGAGTCGATATGCAACAGATAATATTGTTGACGATCTGCCTCTATACCAGTCGTTGAATTTTAGCGGTGGTTGGGGTGATAGCTTTACTAATTTCGATAGATTGAATATAGGCTTTGATGCCGATATTGAACATCATTGGAGTCGCTCAGATTACAAGACTGAGATCTTCGCTCTAGGTGGAAATATAGGACATAAGACCAAACAAGGGGTTATGTTATATAACCTCGATTTCAACTATGTGATGGGTGATGGGGGGTATGATAACCTCACCGTAGGTGGTGGCGCAAGCTATAGCTACACACGTGAGTTGGCAGATATTCGTTTGGGTACTGCACTCTATTATGATCGTTTGTGTGGCGATAGTGACCTTCGAGTATTGCCTACTGTGAATTTTGATCTTAGGCTAAAGGAGCGTAAGGCGATCCTCTTTGTTGACCTTGAGAGTGAGCTGATATATAATAATTACGCTGCGTTGAGTGAGGAGAATCCATATGTTGCACCATCGCTTTTTAGCACTGAGAATAGTGTCGACTATCAACTTAGTGGAGGAGTGAAGGGGGCGATCTGTGGCGGGAAGTTTGGCTATAGTGGCTATGTCGGCTATCGTTTGAGTCTGGATAATATCTTTTGGGCGATGGTTGTTGACCGCGATTCAGATAACTTCTTGATTGACAACTCAAACCTTAATGAGTTGGGCTTTAATCTCGACCTTAGTTATGATCCACACTCTAACCTATCGTTCAGAAGTGATCTTTTGTGGAGAGCTATAGTTGAGAC
The DNA here is from genome assembly GCA_047178765.1 of Rikenellaceae bacterium. Taxonomy (GTDB): domain Bacteria; phylum Bacteroidota; class Bacteroidia; order Bacteroidales; family Rikenellaceae; genus Alistipes. Next base: position 27,770 of record JBCQTG010000007.1, read on the forward strand.
ACCTGACCAGAGCTGGGAGAGTGGTCTGGCTACATTTGAATATCTGTTTGGTGTTAGGTATAGGTTGAAGAGATTTAGTGTTGATAGCTCTGTCGAGATAGTTGGTGAGCGAGAGACTACGCTCTACTATTGGGGGGCGGAGATGGTTGGTAAGATCCCTGTTACGGTTGATCTAGGTGTTAACCTTGACTATCGATTGAGGAGAGGTCTGAATATCTTTTGCGATCTGAGTAACCTCTTGAATGATGATCTCTACCCATGGTATGGCTATCGAGGCTATGGCATCGGTGCTGTGGTTGGGGTGCAGTTGCAGTTCTAGAACTTTTTTGTTCTCATAATATTGTATGAAATTCTAAATTTTGGAATATTATTTTGTTTTTCAAAATAATCGTGCTACATTTGCATTGTAAATAAAAGTGGAATGAGAGTAGTTGCACATAAAACCTTGGTTGAATTTTATGAACGTCACGCAGGAGCAAAGAGTGCTATCGAGGAGTGGTATAAAAAGACATCTAAAGCATCGTGGGAGATGTTTGCAGATGTCAAGAGAGACTTTAATTCGGTAGATAGCGTTGGGAATCAGCGGTTTGTATTTAACCTTAAGGGTAATGATTATAGATTGGTCGTTCTTATACAGTTCAAAATAAAGATGGTTTATATCCGTTTTATTGGCACACACAAGGAGTATGATAAGATCGACTGCTCAAAAATTTAGAGGTTATGACATACATTAAAAATGAAGTTGAGTATAACGCTGCGATGGAGCGTATCGAAGAGTTGTTGCCTCTTGTTGGTGATGAAACTCCAATTGATGATAGAAATTGTATTGAACTAGCTCTATTGTCAAACCTTGTTGCCGACTATGAGGATATACACTACCCAATTGCACAACCCATTTTAGCCGATGTCTTGAAGTTGAGAATGTATGAAATGGGTCTTACGCAGAAGAGTATAGCTGAAATGTTGGGCATAAGCCCATCGAGAGTTAGCGACTATCTAAATGGTCGTAGCGAACCCACTATGCCTATTGCACGCGAGATCAGCCGGAAGCTATCGATTGATGCCTCGATAATACTTGGGGTGTAGCCGATAGATAATACGAGACAATATTTGCAAACTCTCAATCGTTAATCTTACGTCAATAATAATAATTGTTAACGTGAGTATGAAAAAGAGTTTAGTTTCAATTGCGGTGGTAACTGCCGCGGCTGTAGCAGGAGCTGTAGCAGCCTACCTAGTTACATCAATCTCTGTTGAGGGTTACGGTGATAGAGTCGAGAGCGTCTCAATGCAGCCGATCAAAGATAGTTTCGAATCGGCTGGCGCACACTTCACAACCTATACCCCAACGAACTACCCCGATCTAACCTATGCTGCTGAGAATGCAGTGAAGGCTGTGGTGGGAATCGATGTTATTCAACAGGTCGAGATGCAGCGTCGAGGATCGTCGAGCTACGACCCTTTTCTGGAGTTCTTCGGAATTCCTCGCCAGCAGCAGAGGGGTTCGTCTGAGCCTCAGTATCGCGAGCAACGTGGCGGTGGCTCGGGTGTGATAATCAGTGAAGATGGATACATTATTACAAATAACCATGTTGTCGATGGAGCATCAAAACTCAAGGTGAAGCTATATGAGGGTGGTCTCTATGATGCAGAGGTGATTGGTGTCGATCCAACGACCGATATTGCACTTATCAAGGTCGATCCCGGAAAGACCAAACTTCCGACACTGCCTTTGGGTAGCTCAGATGATCTTCGTCTAGGTGAGTGGGTATTGGCTATTGGATCTCCATTCGACCTACAGTCGACAATCACTGCGGGTATTGTGAGCGCCAAGGCGAGACGTCTAGATGTTATCCCTAGTGAGTTCCGTATCGAGTCATTTATTCAGACCGATGCTGCGGTGAATCCCGGTAATTCTGGTGGCGCATTGGTCAACTCTAAGGGTGAGTTGGTTGGTATAAATACTCTAATCAAGTCTCAGACAGGTAGTTATGTTGGGTACTCATTTGCTGTGCCTGAGAGTATCGTTCGTAAGGTCGCTACCGATCTTAAGGAGTTCGGAGTCGTACAGCGTGCTATGTTGGGGATAAGTTTCACTACCGTTACCGATGAGTTTGTTGAGGAGCGAGGTGAGGATCTAGGGATCAAAGATGTTGGTGGAGCCTATGTGGCTAGTGTGATGGATGGTGGTGCGGCGTCAGATGCTGGAATTCGCAAGGGGGATGTAATCACTGAGATCGATGGGGTGATTCTGGGTACTAAGGTGAGCCTTCAGGAGATCGTCGGAAAGCACCGTCCGGGGGATAAGGTGAAAATAGTTGCAAAAAGAGGCTCATCAGTGAAACATTTCACTGTCACTCTGCGTAATAAATCAGGAAAAGCAGAGGCGGTTACCCGCGAGTACTCCGATGCAGTGGCTGAGTTGAGTGGCGATTTTGTCGACGCTTCAACCTCACTATGCAAGGATCTTGACATCAAAGGTGGTGTTCAGGTTCGAGAGGCTAAAGAGGGTGGACTACTTGCACGAGCAGGGGTTAGAGAGGGTTTTGTGATTACTCATATCAATGATAGAGAGATGCTTACCGTCGCCGACCTAAGCCGAGTGAATGATAAGATCTCATCAATTGATGGCGTCTATCCAAATGGCAAGGGTGCTAGCTACCACTTTGTTCAATAGAACTACTAAGGGGGGGGAGAGAGTTGTTAGACTGTCATGCTGAGCTAAGCGAAGCATGACATGTCGGATGACTATCTGCTACCCTGATAAAACAATAATATTAAAAGAAGATGCGTCAATTAAAAATTACCAAGTCGATTACAAACCGTGAAAGCCCCTCGTTGGATAAGTACCTTCAGGAGATCGGAAAAGAGGAGCTAATCACAGTTGAAGAGGAGGTAGAACTAGCCCAGAGAATACGTAAAGGCGATCAGGTGGCACTGGAGAAGTTAATCAAGGCTAACTTGCGTTTCGTGGTCTCGGTGGCTAAACAGTATCAGAATCAGGGTCTTTCGCTTCCGGACCTTATCAATGAGGGTAACCTTGGATTGGTGAAGGCGGCAGAGAAATTTGATGAGACGCGCGGATTTAAGTTTATCTCATACGCTGTATGGTGGATCCGTCAGTCGATCCTACAGGCACTGGCTGAGCAGTCGCGAATCGTTCGTCTGCCACTTAATCAGGTGGGATCACTCAATAAGATCAATAAGGTGATGGCTCGCTTTGAGCAGGATAACGAGCGCTCACCATCATCGGATGAGTTGGCTGATAAGCTCAATATCCCACGTGAGAAGATCGCCGATACACTTCGTGTTGCTGGACGTCATGTCTCTGTAGATGCCCCCTTTGCAGATGGTGAGGATAACTCACTTCTCGATGTATTGGTTAATTCAGACTCTCCAAATGCCGATAGAGGACTACTTAATGAGTCGCTATCGACAGAGGTAGATAGGGCGTTGGAGACACTTACTGATCGTGAGAGAGATATAATTAAGTACTTCTTCGGAATCGGTGAGGCGGAGATGACCCTTGAGGAGATTGGTGAGAAGTTTGACCTTACACGTGAGCGTGTGCGTCAGATTAAGGAGAAGGCGATACGGAGGTTACGCCACTCGTCGCGCAGTAAACTACTTAAATCTTATTTGGGATAGTTATGGTTGAGAGGTTTGTAATGGCAGGGGAGGTCGCTTTGCACCTCTGCGATTCAGGTTTGATAAGTAATGAGGGTGGGCAGACTGAGGTCTGCTCACCCGATTTGCCATGTGTGGTTCTTCTTCATGGCTATCTGGAGTCGATGTTGGTCTGGGAGGAGTTTGTGCCTCTGTTATATAAAGACGTGAGGGTTATTACCCTTGATCTGCCGGGGCATGGAATATCTATGGTCACTGGCGAGGTGCATACGATGGAGTTCCTTGCAGATGTGGTTGCCGATGCTCTGAGGGTCTCGGGAATTGAGAGGGCTACTGTTGTGGGTCACTCTATGGGTGGTTATGTTGCTTTGGCATTTGCTGAACGACATGCAGATATGTTGGATGGTATAGTTCTGCTTAGCTCAACACCTAATGCCGATGATGAGGCTAAAAAGGAGAAGCGCGATCGTGAGATTGCACTTGTCAAGGCTGGAAAGAAGGAGGCTCTAGCTAAGGTTGCTCCTGAGTTTGGGTTTGCCCCACAGAATCTAAAGTGGATGAGTGACCATGTTGCTGATCTAGTTGAGATTGTCCATATCACGGAAGATGATGGTGTTGTGGCGATGCTTAATGGGATGAAGCTACGCCCTGATCGTAATGAGATGTTGCGTAAACTAGATAAGCCGCAGCTTATGATCCATGGTAAATTTGATAACTATATCCCTCTGGAGAGGGCGGAGAGCGTAGTCGCTAGCCACCCACAGGCACAGGTGGTGTGGATGGAGCGATCGGGGCATAATAGCTTCTTTGAGCAGCCTCAAGAGTGTGCAGATGCAATACTAAACTTCGTCCGCTCTTAGAGCCTGTTTGAGTTATTATACTAAACAGATTCTTAATAGATAGTTTTACTTTTTGCCATCATCTCTCTGCTCTTGACCAAAGGCTGAGGAGCGTAGTCACTATATATATTTTGACCTATAAAATTAAATAGAACTCCCTTAAAACTAAATTGTCCACCGATGAAGAGAATAATTGTTCTGTCGCTAGCTGTTTTAATGGCTCTTTCAGATCTCTATGCACAGTCTGAAGCCACTCTTAGATATATCCCTGTGGGGGTCAATGATCCTGCCCCTATAATGTATACATCTAAGACTCCCTACTCAAAATATCCATCTATAAACAATACACCATACTCGGTGATGGATAGCTATTGTTATAATAGGGAGGTCATTGAGGATATTATCAAGAGGGTTGCTGACTACCAGCTCACGAAATATGGCAAGAATATTCCTAAGCGTGATTGGCTTGTGGGAACATTCTACTCGTCGTTTGTAGCGGCATATTCAGTGACTGGTGAGCAGTGGTTTCTCGATAAGGCTCTTGCATGGAGCAAAGACTCCGGGTGGGATGTGAATATGATCCTAAATGCTGATGACCTCTGTCCGGCACAGACATATCTCGACATATATTTCATCAAGGGAGATCAGTCGATGTATGAGACCATAAATAGTCGATTGTCTGGATATTTCGATAGGCAGGAGATCCTCCCGGGAGAGAAGGATACCTACACTAAAGTTCCCAAACCATTTACTGGCAGAAACTTGTGGAGTTGGTGTGATGCGCTATATATGGCACCGCCCGTATATGCTAGGATGGGGGAGGCTACAGGTGATAGTAGATACTACGAGATGCTGCATCGCCTATATTGGGACTCTGTCGACTTTCTCTACTCCGATGAGGAGAGGCTATTCTTTCGCAACAGCAAGGCGGAGACTGAGAAGTTGCAAACACCAAATGGGAAAAAGGTCTTTTGGAGTCGTGGTAATGGATGGGTTATCGCGGGGTTAGCTCGTGTATTGGAGTATCTTCCAAAGGGTGATCCAATGAGAGATCGCTACTTGAAACTCTTCCAAGATCTGTCATATGGTATCGCTAAATACCAGATGGAGGATGGACTTTGGCGATCGAGTCTCAACGATCCTGAGTGGTATCCATTAAAGGAGACTAGTGGCTCTGGATTCTTTGTCTATGCCTTTGCGAAGGGTGTAAATGAGGGGTGGTTACCCAAGGAGTACTTTATGCCAATAGTCTTGAAGGGGTGGTCGGGGCTGCTTAGCTGTGTTACCCCTGAGGGTAAATTGGGGTATAGCCAGATTGTTGCGGGGTCGCCTCATGAGGTGCGCCCCTCAGATAATAAAGATTATGCGGCAGGTGCATTTATATTGGCAGCATCGGAGATGTTGAAGATGAATCCTGCGGAGGAGCTGAAGAGAATCGAGTCTCGCAAATTTATCCCTCATTTGGTTGCGAGAGATGGCGCGTGGACGTGGTATAACGATGAGCGAGTGATCTTTAACAATAATATCTTCTATGCTAGTTATGTAAAGCGTAATGGTGATGTGGCATTAACAACCTTCTCCATCGAGAACTGGGTAAGCTGTCATGCACAAAAGGAGCTGATATTGAGTACATGGAGAGAGTCGGATGACCACAATGCAGCGACACTTCTTCCTCTTAAGAATGGTAATATATTGGCGGCTTACACTACACACGGCAAGACAAAGACGGCGTTCATGCGTGAAATAAAGACCCCTCGTTGGACTGAGTGTGAGCTTTTGGAGGAGCGTAGATACTCCTTTGAGAGTGGTCAAAGAGGTCTGACATACCAGAATCTGCATCGTCTATCGAGCGAGAATGATAGGATCTTCAACTTCACACGAGGTGTAAACTACAACCCTACGATGACAATCTCCGATGATGAGGGTAGGAGCTGGAGTGAGCCAATATGGATCATTCAATCGGGGAGTCATAGCAGTAAACGTCCCTACACAAAATATATCTCAAATGGTAAAGATCGAATCGATTTTGTTTTTACCGATGGTCACCCTAGAGATGTTAAAGATAACAGTGTCTACCATATATACTACTCAAAAGGGAACTTCTATAGATCTAATGGTCAGCTGATTCGCACCCTTGAGGAGGTGAAAAAATCACCAATAACAGCCGAAGAGTCTACGATGATCTTTGATGGTAGCACAAAGAGTTGTCGTGGATGGACACATGATACAGAGTATAACTCTAAGGGTGAGATCTATTGTGCATTTATATCATCTCCGAGTGGAGATATTGGAACAGATATGCGATATTGGATCTCAACCTTCAATGGTAAGAGATGGGTCACTGAAGAGATCGCCTATGCGGGTAGTAACCTCTATAGTGCTGAGCAGCACTATGCAGGAGGTATTGCGTTGATGCCTGATGGTGAGGGTGTTGTGCTATCGGCGAATGTTGATCCAAAGAGTGGAGAGCCGCTACCAAATGGTAAGTGGCAGCTATTTAAGGGTGTCAAAAATGGTAAGGGGTGGAGCTATACACAGTTAACATTTGACCCCGTTTATGACCATCTGCGACCTGTGATTGTTCGCGGAGAGAATAGAGCGCTGTTCTGGTTCACCGGCAATTACCCTTCGTTTATGGATTATAACACAGATATTATGATGAGCTATGAATTTTAGCAGCTACATGATAAGCTCTACTATATTGTTGCGGACTTAAAATAGGTCCGCAACAATAAATGTGCTACCGCCAATAAAGATCACATCACTAGGCTGAGCGATGCTCTTGGCTAGGGTTACAGCCTCATTTACACTTGGGGCGCTGTCGTAGTTCATGGCTACTCTCTTTGCACTATCCACAACCCTATTAATCTCCATTGCTCGTCCACATTGTGCGCGTGTGAAGATGAATTTTGTATCCTCAGGCAGCTGGGTAAAGAGAGCCAAAATAGACTCTACATCCTTATCATTTGCAAATCCCAGCACACAGATAATTCTATCGCAATCGAGACTATTAAGCTGATTAACAACACACTCTACGCCACTCTTATTATGTCCCGTATCACAGATCATCAGTGGGTTATGCTGCAATGTCTGCCATCGCCCCTGAAGCGAGGTGAGCTTAACAACACTCCTCAAACCATCTCGTAGCTCCGCTTCACTAACCTCTATAGGGTAGCGGCTAGAGTTAAGATAGTCGATAGCAGTTAATAGAGTAATGATATTTTTATGTTGGTACTCACCCATCAGATCAAGCGTGAGTGTCAATCGCTCATCGCCATCAACGGTAATCACACCGCCTCTAGACTCTACAAAATGGTAGTGATCCTGCGCAAAGATCATCTCTGCCCCCATCTGCTCAGCTACACCTGCAATAACATCGTTGTACTCATCATCTCTCTCCCCTAAGATCACACCCCTGCCACGCTTAATAATCCCCGCCTTCTCAGCAGCGATCTTTGGGAGTGTATCCCCGAGATACTGCACATGGTCAATACCTATATTTGTGATTATCGAGAGTGCCGGATCGACAATATTTGTGGCATCTAACCGACCACCTAGACCGCACTCAATTACTGCAACATCAACATCTTGATGAGAGAAATGGCTAAACGCCAACGCCGCGGTCATCTCGAAAAAAGATAACCCCAGCGCCTCCATAGTTGCTCTATGTTCAGCGACAAAATCGACAACCTCAGACTGCGAGATCATCACCCCATCGACCTTCACCCTCTCGCGGAAATCCCTTAGATGGGGGGATGTAAAGAGACCTACCCGATACCCAGCACTACGCAGCACCGCAGCGAGCATCGAGGAGGTCGACCCCTTGCCATTTGTTCCAGCAATGTGGATTGTTATATAATCATGATGTGGAGAGCCAAGATACTCACAAAAGCTCTCTATACGATCAAGTCCCGGCTTATAACTATCGCCCACAACACCCCCCACCTGCTGAAATGACGGCATGGCAGAGAAGAGATAGTCGCAAGTCTGTTGATAGTTCACCTACCTAATAATTGTCTCCGCACGGTCGGGACCAACAGAGATGATCTTTACAGGTACACCAGTCTGAGCCTCGATAAACTCAACATACTCCTTTAGCTCTATTGGGAAATCCTCATAATTTCTAACATTGCAAATATCACACTGCCAACCCTTAAACTCCTTATATATAGGAGTGATCTCACCCTCTACGCTATATGGGAATACCTCTGTCTGAACCCCATCAATCTCATAGGCAACAGCCACTTTGATAGTCTCAAAGTCATTCAATACATCCGACTTCATCATGATAAGCTGTGTAGCTCCATCAATCATAATGGCATACTTCAATGCCACCATATCGAGCCATCCGCACCTACGCTCACGACCAGTAACAGCACCATACTCGCGACCAATATCACGCATCCTCTTACCCTCGTCATTGAATAACTCCGTAGGGAATGGACCGCTACCAACACGTGTACAATACGCCTTGAAGATTCCAAAGACCTCTCCGATACGATTTGGAGCAACTCCCAATCCTGTACATGCACCAGCACAAACGGTGTTTGATGATGTTACAAATGGGTATGAGCCAAAATCAACATCAAGCAGAGTACCCTGTGCGCCCTCAGCCAAGATCGACTTATCGCCATTTATCATATCATTGATCTCCTGCTCAGAATCAATAATATTAAACTCCTTAAGGAACTCGATCGCCTCAAACCAACTTCTCTCCAACTCAGTGTCGGTGAATGATGCATTCAACGATGCAAGAATATTCTCGTGACGAGATTTAGCAGCGCTATAGATATGCTCAAAATTTAGAAATATATCACCTACACGTACACCATTACGCGAGATTTTATCTGTATATGTTGGACCGATACCCTTACCAGTAGTACCGATCTTTCCAGCACCCTTAGCCGCCTCATTAGCAGCATCTAAAGCGCGGTGTGTAGGAAGGATTAGGTGAGCCTTCTTCGAGATGTAGAGCCTCTGCTTAAGATCTATTCCACTCTCAGCCAGCGCCTCAACCTCCTCGCGGAACAACACCGGATCGAGAACAACTCCACCGCCGATATAGTTCACCTTATCACCCTGAAAAATACCCGATGGGATCGAGCGAAGCACATATTTCTTACCATCAAACTCAAGGGTATGCCCCGCATTTGGACCGCCCTGAAAGCGCGCCACAGCGTTGTAGTTGGGTGTCAAAACATCAACAACCTTACCCTTGCCCTCATCACCCCACTGCAAGCCCAGAATCACATCTACCTTTTTCATTATCTCTTTTTGCTAATAATAACAGTTAAATACGTTCGCAAAATATATTTTTGCACACAAAGATAGTGAAAAAATTATATTCGATGCAAAAAAATCAAAGAATTTATTTTAGATAATGATTTACACTCTCTATTCTTCGGTAAAATAACCATATGCCAAATTAAAGTTAGTACCTTAATTTAGGTATAACGCCCTTTAACAAGATCTTAACCAAATCGAATATTTTCTTAACACCATCGACACAAATCGATAATATCGCTACACTTACTTTGCAGCAGGAATAAAACTCAAAATTATACTATGAAAAAAATTCTATTTGCAGCATCACTCCTTGCGAGTGTAGTTGCTTTTCAACCGATCATCGCACAGGGCGTAAAGATCGTTGATACCGAGGAGTTGCGTTTGGGAAACCATGCACGCCTCAGTGGTCGCGTATTGAATGAGAATGGCGATCCATTACCCGGTGCTGTGGTCTATATCGACGGCACAACTACCGCTACCGTAGCCGATGTTCAGGGATTCTTTATCCTTAACAATATCGATGAGGGTAGATTATCGGTAAAGGTACAATATGTAGGGTGTGAGGATTTCACTGCTGAGGTGGATCTCAAAAAGAGTACCGCAATGGATGTTATAATTACAATCGATGAGGGGCAGAGTCTAGAGCAGGTTGAGGTTGTTGGAATCTTGAGCGGTCGTCGTAAGGCGTTGCAGACTCAGAAGAGTGCAATGGGTGTATCTAATGTGATCTCAGCAGATCAGATGGATCGATTCCCCGATGATAATATTGGTGACGCGCTAAAGCGTATCCCCGGTATCAATGTTCAGTATGACCAAGGAGAGGCTCGTTTCGGGCAGATCCGTGGTACCTCGCCTGATCTAACATCGGTGACTATCAACGGAAACCGCACCCCATCCGCTGAGGATGGTTCACGTGCTGCACAGCTTGACCTTATCCCTGCGGAGATGATCGAGATGGTGGATGTGAAGAAGGTAGTTACATCGGATATGGATGGTGATGCTATCGGAGGATCGGTAGATCTAATCACTAAGAGCGCACCATCACGTATGATTGGCGATGCGTCATTCTCAACAGGCTACAACCTTATCTCAGGAAAGATGAACTACACAGGTTCGGCATCGTGGGGTGATCGCTTCTTTGGCGATAAGTTGGGTGTGATGGCTGCTGTGTCATATCAGAATAACCCTATCGGATCGGATAATATCGAGGCTGAGTGGAAGTATCAAGATGATGGAACCGGGGAGGAGAGAGCATATCTCGATGATTTCCAGAATCGCCAGTACTACTTAATCCGCGAGCGCCAGAGCTACTCGTTGTCAACTGATTACGTATTCAATGCAAACCATAAGTTGATGTTCAAGGGTATGTACAATCGTCGTAACGACTGGGAGAATCGCTACCGTTTGCGCTATCAGTTTGAGGGTGATGAGTATGACTTCACCGAGGGTGCTACAAATGAGTATCGTGTAAACCGCCAGACTAAGGGTGGTACAGAGGATGTTAAGTACTCGCGTCTGGAGCGTCAGCAGACAATGGACTTTAACTTCGGTGGTGAGCATCGTCTGTCACACCTATTGGTTGACTGGAATATTGACTACGCAAAGGCATCTGAGGAGCGTCCAAATGAGCGTTATATCACCTATCGAATCAAGTCAGACGACAACTATATTGTCGATATGACCGATACTACAGCCCCCTCAATCACTGCTAAGGATGCTGATGATGCTGCATTTAATTCTGATAACTTTAAGCTATCTGAGCTTACCGAGCAGTTCAAGCTCACTGAGGAGAAGGAGATCAAGGCGTCTGTAAACTTCAAGCTCGACCTTGTAAGTGGAGACTTCGCCAATAGAGTTAAATTTGGATATAAGCTACAAGATAAGAAAAAGACAAATGATATTAAGTTCTATGAGTATGATGGTAGTGTAGGTGACGACTTTACAACAAACTCATTCAACAACTACTCAGATCAGAGCGTTAGTAGCTTTATGGCTGGAGACTATAAGATCGGTAACTTCATCAACAGAGAGTATCTTGGTGATCTTAACTTCAGCGATATGGATGGTGTAGTGAATGACCTTGAGGAGGCTGAGTCTTACAAGGGTCGCGAGACAATCAACGCTGCATACATCCGCTTCGACCAGAGGCTAGGTCGTAAGTTTGACCTTGTTGCGGGAGTGCGTCTAGAGCAGACATTCTATGACTACACAGGTAACGATTTTAGCCTCACCGAGTATGACTCTAGCGAGGGTCTCTACTCTTATGAGATTGTGCAGACAACAAACCGCCGCACAGAGACAAATGTTCTACCATCGGTACTGTTGAAGTATACACCAAATCGCGATGTTGTTCTTCGTGCATCATTCACCTCGACTATCGCACGTCCTAAATTCTCAGATCTTGTTCCCGGAAATATCGTTGAGCTAGATGATGATGAGCCAGACGCAATCGTTGCAGGTAACCCAGATCTTAAAAGCACTGTATCGAACAACTTCGATTTGATGGCAGAGTACTACACTAAGAACTCAGGAATGTTCTCTGTAGGTCTCTACTACAAGCAGATCGACAACTTCATCACAGATATCGCATTTGAGGATTACTCTCATAACGGTGTCGAGTGGAAAGATTTCGAGAAGTCGGTAAATGCAGGTGATGCAACGCTATTCGGTGTTGAGGTTGCAATGCAGCAGAGCCTAGAGTTTATCTCTCCAGCATTGCGCAACTTCGGAGTATATGCTAACTACACATTCAACAAATCGGATGTCAAGCGTCTCAACGATGAGTTGTTGCTCGCTGAGGGTCGTACATGTGACGAGTTCGCAATGCCTGGAACACCTGAGCATATCGCTAACGCCTCTCTGTACTTCGAGAACAAACGCTTCTCAGTTGCTCTATCTTACAACTTCGCTTCGGCATTCCTCGACTCAATCGGCGAGAGCAGCGAGTATGATGTTTACTACGATAAGGTTAACTACCTCGATGTGAATATGTCATTCAACATCAACAAGAGACTTACACTTTTCGCAGAGGTTAACAACATCTTGAATCAGGGATTGCGCTACTACCAGGGATCATCGGAGTATGTATATCAGTATGAGCTTTACGGAGTTAAGACTCAGGTAGGTCTAAAGGCAAGGTTCTAATTGAGAGCGTTGCAAGGCGGCGAAATTTCAAAGATGCTACAGTGTGCTGCTCGGTCACGTACAATAGTACGTTCCCTCACATCACCCTGTACCATCTTTGAAATTTCATCCACCTATCAACGCTCTCCCGAGCGCAGTTATGTGACAAATTATTATTTATATAAAAAACAATGAAAATGAAAAAAACTATTTTTGGGTCGATCGCACTTTTGGCTCTTCTATTTGTAGGGTGTTGTGGAGGCGATAAGCAGCAGCAAATCACCGTCGACCAGTCGCTGTATAGTGCTGAGTATAACGTATTTGTCGTTGCCGATGCAGGACGTAATGGTGCCTACGATCAGGTTCGTGTAGGTGAGGTTTTGGGTGTCTATGCCGACCAGCTAGAGCCTGAGTATATCCTCAACTGTGGCGATATGTTCCACTATGATGGTATTCAGAGTGTCAATGATCCATTGCTAATCAGCAACTTTGAGTCGATCTATCCTCACGGTGAGCTTCAGTGTAAGTGGTGGGGTGTATTGGGTAACCATGAGTATCGTGGTAACTCTCAGGCAGCGATTGACTATACATATATCTCACGCCGCTGGAATCTTCCAGAGCGTTATTACACTCGTGTTTTCGAGGGTCATGGAGATGCTAAAGGTGAATCGGTTCAGGTCTTTTTTATCGACTCAGTACCTTTGATCGATAAGTACCATGAGGAGTCGGAGACCTATCCCGATGCTCAGGGTCAGTCTCCTGAGGCGCAGGTGAAGTGGTTGGAGGAGGAGCTTGCTCGTTCAACTGCACGCTGGAAGATTGCTATCTGCCACCATCCAATATACTCATATAGCAAGAAGAGTCCAGCGGAGACATCGCAGATGCAGGAGCGTGTAGTGGATCTATTCCATAAATATAATGTCGATATATCTCTCTCGGGACATGTTCACACATTCCAGCACCTACAGCCTACAGATGCCCCAACCGACTATTTTGTCGCTCCATCGGCATCGAGAGGTAGAGACCCAATGTTCGGGGAGTACACCACCGCAGCTATTGAGGGTACAGGATTCCTAGTACTTGGATTTCGTAAAGACAAAGTTGCTGTCTCGATGATCGATAAGGATGGTAAATTAACATATAGCTACGAGATTACAAAGTAGCGCTGTTACAACAATATTTAGGTCACTACAACACCTCTAGTTATTAAAAATAATTAAAAACTTGCGTTTTTCTGCATTTTTTAGTTGTTTTGTTTGATTTGCAAATATATTTTTATACCTTTGCAAAGTGGGCTAGAGTGTGTTGTGGTGGCTTTTTGTATATAAATGTACACTGTTGTTAGATTAAAAGTAATTTATTTATAATTTTAATATCGGTTGTTCGGTTGATATTTAAAAAGCTATGATCGTCACCCTGTTTTGGTGTCATTTTCAAAAAAATAAAACGGTGAGTTATGAAGGAGAGAGTATGTAAATTTCACAACGCAAATAGTTGTGTTAAGATTGAGGAGCTAGATCTTTTATTGAAGATAACAGCTATGTTGGGGGGTAAGAGTGTTGATCTTAATGCTGTAATAAAAGTATTAGCGACTCACCTGAATGTATACCGCCTATATCTCACACTATTAAATCGTAATAGCCAAGATATATCAATCAACGATGGCTATGGGTTATCTGAAGATGAACTTAAGAACGGCGTCTATAAGATCGGCGAAGGTATTATCGGTCAAGTGGTTAAGAGCGGAGAGGTCTTTACCATTCCCGATGTTGCAAAGTCTACAGCGTTTTTAAATCGTACAAAGGCTCTTATTGATGACCCTATAATCCGCACATCTTTTATCTGCATCCCTGTTAAATATAAAGAGGATGTGGTTGGAACAATTAGCTTCCACAAAGCTACGGAGTGTGTGGATGATATTTTCGATGAGGAGGTAAGGCTTCTAAAGATCGTAGCGGGCATGATTGGGCAGACACTCAGACGTAGACAGGAGTATGCGGAGGAGATGGAGATACTCAAACAAGAGAACTACCGACTACGAACAGATCTAAAGAACTTCACCACCCAACCAGAGAGTATCAAGGGTAAATCGGGGAAGATGTCGGAGGTCTTTTCTCTAATCAACAGCGTAGCACCAACAGATGCAACGGTAATAATACGAGGCGAGAGTGGAGTGGGAAAGGAGTTGGTTGCTGATGCTATCCACAATGCCAGCACCCGCCGAGATATGTCATTTATAAAGGTTAACTGCGCCGCACTACCTGACTCCTTAATAGAGAGTGAACTATTTGGTCACGAGAAGGGGGCATTTACCGGGGCGACACAGAGGCGAATAGGGCGTTTTGAAGCGGCTAATGGGGGTACAATATTCCTAGATGAGTTAGGTGATATTCCCCACTCAACACAGATCAAACTCCTAAGAGTTTTGCAGGCGAGGGAGTTTGAGAGGTTGGGCGGAACACAGACCATAAAGGTCGATGTTCGGATTTTATGCGCAACAAATAGAGATCTAGAGAGGATGATTGGAGAGGGTGATTTTAGAGAGGATCTATACTATAGGATTAATGTCTTTCCGATATATATCCCGGCACTACGCGAGCGAATTAACGATATACCAATCTTAGTAGATCACTTTATCGATAAGTTCAATAGGCAATATAACAAAGGGATAAAGCGTATAACATCTATGGCAATCGAGGCGCTGATGATGTATAATTGGCCCGGCAATATCAGAGAGCTAGAGAACTGTATGGAGCGTGCATGTATCCTAAGTCAAGAGAGTGTAATAAGGGTGAACTGCCTACCCCCAACGCTCCAGACTGCTGCCACATCCGGAACAGTAGCGCAGGGCAGCCTAGAGGTGATAATGGGCAATTTAGAGAAGCAGGTTATTATTGATGCTCTGGTTGCATCGCGAGGAAATATCGCTAAAGCTGCCTCTTCATTAACCATCACTGAGAGAATTATGGGACTACGAATAGCGAAATATGCTATCGATCCCAAGAGATATAAATCACTAAGGGATTAGGGTATGGAGATTGAGTTTGAGATGTGTGATTTTGAGAATCCGACACATCTAACAGCGGTAGCTGATCTACTACAGGGTTATATGGGTGACCCAATGGGTGAGCATCGCCCACACACAAAGTTAGAGCAGTTGAGATTGGTTGATGGATTGGCATCGCACCCAAAGGCATTTGTTGTTTTAGCCAGCGCTGGAGGTGAGGCGATAGCTCTAGCGACATGCTTTGAACTATTCTCAACATTTGAGGTAAAGCCATTTATCAATATCCATGACCTTTACCTTAGAGATTCACATAGGGGGTTAGGCATCGGGCGAGGCATGCTGCAATTCATTGCAGAGCTAGCGAAAGAGAGAAGATGTTGTAAGGTCACACTAGAGGTGCGCACAGATAATGTTGTCGCTCAGAGTCTCTATCGCAGTGAGGGGTTTGCAGAGTGTGAACCCGATATGTTATTTTGGACAAAAAAATTATAAGATTATGAGTATTCAAGCAGCAATAGATTTTCTAGCACGTGTACAGGATGATAGCGATTTTCGCAAATCGTGTTATGTCGCTCGCACTCAGGAGGAGCTACTAAAAAAGCTACAGCAGGAGGGTTATAGCTTCTCGGAGGGGGAGTTTGAGAATGCTAT
>JBCQTG010000008.1:0-44278 GCA_047178765.1 Rikenellaceae bacterium
CTCGTGGCTGTGGCGTGCGAGCTTCGGGGATCATCTTTAGTATGCGCTTGTATTTCGCAGTGTCGCAGAGGGCGTGTTCATTCTCGATGAATTTGTAGATGTCACGTATCGTCTCGTCAGTTGCTGTGTCGATGTCGAGGGGTTGATCTTTGTAGATCTCGTAACGTTGTAGGGTGCGGTATAGAACCCTAAAGTTCTTCTCACGAACAACCGAAAGCTTGCGAGCTTCGAGAAACTCATCGAATAGCTCAAAGAATGTCTGCTTCTGCACCTCCTCCTTTGCTATATACTTCTCAGGGAAGTGGAATCGGTCGATCACCTCATTTATCCACTCCTTGCTAACCTCCTCTTTGGGGGTGATGGTGTATGCGTCGAGGATCGTATCGCATAGGGCGTTCAAACTCTTCTTGATCTTCGCCTCCTCAGCTCCAAATGTTGCGGTCTTTAACCCTTTCTTCTCCTCGCTCCACATCTTGGGGTTGATGAAGATGCCACTCTTTGCACGCAACTCCACTCGATAGCCACCAATAAAGCGGAAAAGGATCTCCGCCTTGCCCGTCTGTTTATTGAGCTTTGGGGATAGTTTCATTATAATTTTAGCCATTCTCTTTGCCTGTTATTTCGTTTGCGACAAAGATATACAAACATCGGCAAAAACATCAACTTTTGCCGATAATTTTTCAATCACTCAAAATCATATGCAACTATTTGCAAGGAGGGTGTTATATATAACAGATTGAAATACAACAATATAAATATCAAATCTCTTGAAATCCAGTCTCTTGCAAAACTGCCGATATTGCGTTTCTCATTTCCCGCTCCGAGTACTATTTACATTGCTAAGGTTGTCCAAAATTACAGTTAAGTAATTGAGGGCAGCCTCTTTTTTCATTTAAGTTTTAAAATTATCGGCAATACAATTCGCTTTTTATTTGGAATTGTCTTAGAATTCAGCCCTCGGTGCTTGCCACCACAACTATCTCATAGATATTCGCCACCCTTTCAGCTCCCGTTCAAGCTCTTTTTCGCGTCCGCCAGTCATCTTATCTACCAGCGCATGGAACTTTGGGGAGTGGTTGTGGTGTTGGGTGTGGCAGAGTTCGTGGATAATAACAAAGTCGATCAGATGGGGTGGTAGCCCCATGATATACATCGACAGATTGATAGTATTCCGAGTGCTGCATGATCCCCAGCGACCCATTGCTCTGCCAATCTTTAACTCGCTGTATTCAAGGTTGGTAGAGCGTGCTATCTCAGCTATTCGTTTAGGTAGATACGAGTGTGCATCCAACCACAGTTTGCCCAGATCCTCTGGTGTCGATTTGGCATTAACTACCGCTTGACACCCTAGTCGCTGGCGCTCTGCTTCGGCTGTCAGCCTCTCTCTTGTAGCAGCTATCCACCCCTCTCTGCTCTCTAGAAAGCTAAGCGCATTTTGCGCACTACCTCCATAGGGAATATTTAGCCGCACATCTCCCGATGGCATTACAGCTATCGAGACACGCTTCGATCGGCGGTTTATCTTCACCTCCACCCGTCCAATTCTCGGATGAAGGAAGATCTCGTTACTCACTGATTCGCTGCCTCACAACCTCAAATAGGAGGATCGCTGCCGCTGCTGAGACATTTAGCGACTCAATATTTCCGATCATTGGGATTGCCAATTCCTCATCGCAGAGCTTAAGAACCTCACGAGAGATTCCCCTCTCCTCTGAACCCATAACGATTGCTATCGGTTTGCGCATATCGGCATCGTAAAGCAGCTTGCGGCTCTTCTCCGTAGCTGCAACAATGGTATAACCATCTGCCTTTAACGACATTAGCGTAGTTCTGATTGAGCCGACACGAGCCACTGGGATTGCACTTAGCGCACCCGCCGATGCCTTCATCGCCTCGGCATTCACCGGAGCAGAGTTCTTTAGCGGGGTGATGAGTCCATGCGCACCCGCACACTCAGCACTCCTCGCTATTCCTCCGAAGTTACGAACATCTGTCACCCCATCGAAAACCACGATCAAGGGTGTCTCATCCTCAGGTACGCGCTCAATAATATCCTGAACCTCAATATATTCAATCTGCGAGATCTGTGCCACAACACCTTGGTGATTACCCTTTACGAGTTTATTGAGTTTCTCTATCGGCACCTCCTGAATACGCAATTTATGGCGATAGCAGAGGTCGCGCAACTCAGTCATCAGCTGCCCCTCGGCACCCTTACGTATATAGATCTTCTCGATCTCTTTTCTTGCTTCGATCGCCTCGACCACGGGGCGTATTCCGAATATTCGTGTTGTGTTTGTCATAATTTAACCTCTATTATCTATCCTCTACTCTCTACGATCTCTAGCTCGTAACCTGCTCGCTCCCACTCACCCATCTTCCTCTCCTGATCTATCTTTAACTTGTCGAGACTCTTGTAATCGCTCTCGTTATAGTCGACCGCCTCAGCGATCTTCGTCTCTAGCTCCGCAATGCTCTTTTCGATGGTTGCTAGCTCCTGCTCAACTTTCTCGACCGCCTTGCGATACTTGCGGATCTCCCTATCTAGCTCTCGCTTCTGCTCGTAGCTCAGTTTAGGTTGCTCCTCTTTGGGCTGCTCCTTTTTAGGCTGTGGGGCTGCCTTACGCTCCACCTCACGCATCGACTCCAGCTTGCGCTTCTCTAGGAAGTAGTGTATACCCCCCAGATACTCCTGAACACCGCCATCACGGAACTCATAGATGATGTCAACCACCCCATCGAGGAAGTCTCGGTCATGCGAAACCACCACCACCGTGCCATCAAAGGCTATTAGCGCCTGTTTCAAAATATCTTTTGAGCGCATATCAAGGTGGTTGGTCGGCTCATCAAGAATAAGCAGATTATATGGCTCTAGCATCAATCTAGCCATAGCCAGACGCCCCCTCTCGCCTCCCGAGAGGACCTTAACCTTTTTATCTATATCCTCACCACGGAACAGAAACGCGCCCAAAATATCACGCAAGCGGGTACGAATATCCCCCACTGCTACCCTATCGAGCGTATCAAAGACTGTGGCGTTACCATCCATCATATCCTCTTGGTTCTGGGCGTAGTAACCAATATTCACATTTGCCCCTACTCGGATACTACCCTCTGTTGCAGCTAGTTCACCATGTAGAATTCGGGCAAAGGTTGTCTTTCCCTCTCCATTCCTACCCACCAGAGCGATCTTCTGACCCCTCTCGATGGTGAAGTTTGCACCGCTAAAGATATGCTTCTCGTCAAATGACTTGCCCACCTCCTTCACCTCAGCGACAATATCCCCTGTTCGGGGTGCTGGCGGGAACTTTATTCGCATCTGCGACATATCCTCCTGCTCGATCTCTATGCGGTCGATCTTCTCTAGCTGCTTAATTCGCGACTGCACCTGATTGCTCTTGGTCGCCTTATATCTAAACTTCTCGATAAACTCCTCGCTCTTCTCGATCATGCGCTGCTGATTCTCGTATGCTGCCATCTGCTGAACACGCCTCTCAGCCCTCAGCTCTACATACTTCGAGTAGCTCGCCTTATAGTCGTAAGCCTTGCCCAGAGAGAGTTCAACGGTGCGTGTAGTTACGGCATCGAGGAACATCCTATCGTGAGAGATGAGCAGCACCGCACCGTTATAGCTCTTCAGATACTCCTCCAACCAGCCGATACTCTCGATGTCGAGGTGGTTGGTAGGCTCATCGAGAAGGAAGATCGAGGGGCGCTGGAGCAGCAGCTTTGCCAACTCAATACGCATTCGCCAGCCACCCGAGAACTCACGTGTAGGACGGACAAAATCCTCCCTCCTAAATCCCAAACCGATAAGAGTCCTCTCAATATCCGCCTCACGACTATCACCCCCTAGGATGTGGTAGCGATCCTGCAACTCGGTGAGTTTAACAATCAGATTTGAGTACTCATCGCTCTCATAATCGGTGCGCTCAGCCATCTCGGTAGTCACCGACTCAATATCCTTTTCGATCTTATTAACCGTCTCAAAAGCCTTTGCCGTCTCCTCAAAGAGTGATGTTGTATCGGCAACCTTCATCTGCTGAGGTAGGTGACCTATTGTGCAGTCACCATTATACGACACCCCTCCAGAGGTGGGTATCTGCTCCCCAATAATTAGTTTGAATAGCGTACTCTTACCCGCACCATTCTTACCCACCAGACCAATACGATCCTTAGGGTTTATCATGAATGAGACGTTGTCAAACAACGTCCACCCGCCGTAGCTCACCGTGAGATTATCGAGAGAGATCATCTTAAACTGCTAATATCTTATCTATCTCCGCCTCGGGAGACTCCGCCTTGAAGATCGTTGTTCCAGCAACTAACACCTCTGCACCAGCATCAAAGAGTGGCTTGGCATTGTCTGACCCTATACCTCCATCAACCTCAATAATAACCCTCGCTCCACAGCGATCGATCATCCTACGTAGCTGAGCAACCCTCTCTACCGAACCCTCGATAAATGACTGTCCGCCAAAGCCCGGCTCAACACTCATCACCAACACTAGGTCGATATGTGGCAATATCTCCTCTATAGCACTCAGCTCCGTTCCCGGTTTGAGTGATACTCCAACTTTAACATCTCTATTACACCTCGCACCAGCCTCACGGATTATCTCAGCAACCTTTAGTGGATGGTCTGTCGCCTCGATGTGGAATGTCACCACACCCGCCCCAGCATCGACAAATCGCCCAACATAATTCTCAGGGTTTACAATCATTAGATGGACATCTAACATCTTCTGAGTATGTTTAGCGATAGCATTTGTTACCGGAAAACCGTATGATATATTGGGTACAAACACCCCATCCATAATGTCAATATGGACCCACTCTGCACTACTGCGATCAATCATCTTTGTGTCGCGCTCCAGATTACCGAAGTCCGCCGCTAGCATCGATGGTGAAACTATTCTCATAATTAAAGTTTATTTTGCACAAAGTTAGTGATATTTTTTTGATTTATAATTATATTTGTGAAATGGAAACCGCAATATTATTAGTTATAGCCACAATTGCCACCATCGCGGTGGTGCTTCAGCTGCGTAGAGCGACACATATGCAGAGTCGTATAGATGATCTGACAAGGTCGAATAGCGACCTAACCATCGAGCTTAACCGCTCAGAGGATAAGTTATCATCGCTCCGAGAGCAGCTAGAGGAGGTGAAGAGCAGACACGCCGAGCAACAAGAGTCGCAGCGAGAGCAGCTTCAACAGCGCGAAAAGGCTATGGAGGCGCACTTTCGCAACATCGCGAATGAGATCATCAAGGAGCAGCAACAGCAGCTAAAGGCTACAAATAGCGAGTCTATAGATACTCTGCTAAAACCCTTTCGCGAAAATATCACCTCGTTCAAAGAGCGTGTAGAGACAATATACAACTTCGAGAATGAGCAGCGCGGGGCGTTGCGCAATGAGCTGGAGCGACTCATCGAGCTGAATCGTAAGATAACCGCCGAGACAACAAACCTCACTAATGCACTACGCTCAAACTCAAAGGTGCAGGGTGATTGGGGTGAGATGATCCTCGAAACGATACTCGAAAACTCAAACCTCGTTAAGGGTACACACTACTCAATTCAACAAAACTTCAAGGATGAGGAGGGGAATAATGTACGCCCCGATGTTGTGCTTCAACTACCTGATAATAAGCAGATTATAATCGACTCGAAGACATCGCTAACAGCCTTTGTCAACTACTCTAGCTGCGAAGATGCCACGGAGCGCCGCCGCCTTCTAGAGGCTCATATACAGTCGGTGCGCAACCACCTACGCGAGCTATCGGCAAAGAGCTATCACAAACTGGTCGACTCACCAGAGTTCGTGGTGATGTTTATCCCCAGCGAACCAGCATTCCTTGCCGCACTACAGGGAGATAGCTCAATATGGGGCGACGCATACCAGAAGCGTGTAATCATCTCATCCCCAACAAATCTATTTGCTCTATTGAAACTAATTGGCGACCTATGGAGACGAGATGCACAGAATAAGAACACCGAAGAGATAGTTAAGCGCGGAACAAAACTCTACGAACAGCTGGTAAACTTCACCGCCTCCCTAGAGGGCGTGGGTACAGCACTCGATGCCGCACGAACAAAGTATGACGATGCATACAAACGCTTCACCCAAGGTAATGATAACCTCATACGAACAGGCGAGAGATTAAAAAAACTGGGACTACCGACGACAAAAACCATCAGCTCTAAAGCACTTATTGGAAATGAGTAGGATCTATGATGGTGCGGGGGCTGCCCTACGCGGGCGGCGGCGGGGTGCTCCCCGCTGAGCTGTCGAAAAACTTTGTTTTTCTTCTTTTGCGCTTTTTGGCTTATAACTTCGTTATAAAATTTTAGTGGGTCATATTTTTTTTAGCTCAAGTGAACTTGGCTAAAAAAAATATGACCCACTAAAATTTCACAAACATCTTTCAGATGTTTGTACCCAAAAGCGAGTCGATAGCTGTGGCAAAGTTATTTCCATCGGTAAAGCAGATTGCAGAGAGTTTAGCTGCCACCTCCGCAGCGAAGTATCTCGCAAGGTCTTTTCTTTGATTGATCTTGCGAGATACTTCGCTACGCTCAGCATGACAGGGAGAGGGGGCAATTTGGGGGAAATGCACCTCTGTAGAGAATGTTTGCAACAGACCTTTCGCATTGGACCCAAACACCTTTAGATGTTTGTACGTTTTAAGGCTTAATTTTTTTAGCCAAGTTTACTTGAGCTAAAAAAATTAAGCCTTAAAACGTAGAGCGAAGCTCAAAGGTCCAAAGCGCAATAGAAAAGAGATGCAAAGCATCTCGACAGCTCAGCGGGGAGCACCCCGCCGCCGCCCGCGCAGGGCAGCCCCCGCCCCCATTAAAGACTCTTCGGCAAGGTTCTTGCTCTCAAAATAGAAAATCAAAAATTATGGAGAAGAGAAGAATGACTACTGAGTCGGGGCGATTAGTTACCGACAATGAGAACTCGCAGACAGCGGGGGTTAGGGGTCCTATATTGTTACAGGATCCGTGGTTGATTGAGAAGTTAGCGCACTTTGATCGTGAGGTTATCCCTGAGCGAAGGATGCATGCCAAGGGGTCTGGGGCTTATGGTACATTTACCGTCACCCATGACATTACTAAATTCACACGTGCCTCTATCTTCAGCGAGGTGGGTAAGCAGACGGAGTGTTTTGTACGCTTCTCGACTGTCGCTGGTGAGCGAGGTGCAGCTGATGCTGAGCGAGATCTGCGAGGTTTTGCGATGAAGTACTATACCGACAGCGGCAACTGGGATCTGGTGGGTAATAACACCCCAGTATTTTTCTTTAGAGACCCCTTGAAATTCCCCGATCTTAACCACGCCATTAAGCGCGATCCACGCACCAATATGCGCAGTGTGAATAACAACTGGGACTTCTGGACGCTCCTCCCCGAGGCTCTGCATCAGGTGACGATCACCATGAGTGACCGTGGCATACCCAAGTCATATAGGCATATGCATGGCTTCGGTAGCCACACCTATAGCTTTATCAACGCTGAGAATAAGCGCACATGGGTGAAGTTCCACTTTGTCACTGAGCAGGGGGTAGAGAACCTCTCAGACGCCGAGGCTGAGGCGATAGTGGCTAAGGATAGGGAGTCGCACCAGAGGGACCTCTATGAGGCGATAGAGAGGGGTGATTTTCCACGTTGGAGGATGAAGATCCAGTTGATGAGCGAGAGTGAGGCGGATGAGTATCGCATCAACCCCTTTGATCTGACAAAGGTGTGGTCAAAGAGGGAATTCCCACTCATCGATGTAGGTGTGATGGAGCTGAATAGAAACCCCGAGAACTACTTCGCCGAGGTTGAACAGTCCGCCTTTAACCCCATGAATGTTATCGATGGTATAGGTTTCTCACCCGATAAGATGTTGCAGGGACGACTCTTCGCCTATGGCGATGCACAGCGCTATCGACTGGGTGTCAACAACATTGAGATACCCGTAAATAAACCGCGCTGCCCCTTCCACGCCTATCACCGAGATGGACTTATGCGCACAGACGGCAATCACGGATCACTAATTCACTATGAACCAAATAGTTACGGAGAGTGGAGCGACTCACCAGAGAAGAAAGAGCCACCATTGAAGCTCAATGGCGATGCCTATAACTATAATGAGCGTGAATATGACACAGATTACTTCTCTCAGCCGGGTGATCTCTTTAGGCTGATGACAGCTGATAAGCAGCAGCTACTCTTTGAGAATACCGCACGTGCGATGGGTGATTGCGAACTCTTCATCAAGCAGCGCCACGTGAGCAACTGCTATCAGGCAGACCCCGCCTACGGCAGGGGTGTTGCGGAGGCGCTAGGTATAAGCCTCGATGATGCCCTCTGCTCCAATGTTACAGAGTGTCCAATGTAGCTGCATCCATGAATTTACCGCCTGCTAAGCTATCAGAATAAGAGCGTTGCAAGGCGGCAACCTCAAAGATGGCGTAGATAACTGATTGGTCGTACATTTTAAGTACGCTTCCACAGCAGCTATCTACGCCATCTTTAAAATCTAATCTACCTATCAAAATAGGTAGAATCCGAGCAGATAATCTACTCTATAACAACTGTCCAGCCATATGGATCGTCACAACGACCATACTGAATATCCTGCAACTTATCATACATTAGCTTTGAGTAGTGACCAACCTCCTCGCCATACTCTGCCACTACCCCACCATCGAGTGTGTGAACCGAGCCTATTGGTGAGATCACCGCCGCTGTTCCACACGCTCCACACTCATCAAATGTAGGCAGCTCAGCAACATCAATCATCCTCTCCTCGATCTTCAATCCAAGATCGCTAGCTATCTGGCGCAACGAAAGATTTGTAATCGAACGCAAAATAGATGGCGATTTAGGGGTAACATAGACCCCATCCTTAATTCCATAGAAGTTAGCAGCACCACACTCCTCGATATATTTGCGCTCAACAGCATCAAGATAAAGAACATTCGAGAAGCCCTTATGGTGCGCAGCCTCGCCCGGATAGACGCTAGCCGCATAGTTTCCACCACACTTTACAGACCCCGTTCCACGTGGAGCAGCGCGATCATACTCTGTATTAATAACAACCTTGATACACTGAACGCCACCTTTGAAGTATGCGCCTACAGGCGAAACAAAGACCGCAAAGAGATACTCCTCCGCGGGGCTAACACCCAAAACAGCACCTGTACCAATTAGCAACGGGCGGATATATAGCGATGCACCACTCTCATATGGAGGCACAAATTCAATATTCTTCTTAACCGCCTCGATGCACGCCTTTACAAATAGCTCCTCGCTAGGAATAGCCATACAAAGACGCTCAGCAGAGTGCATCATGCGCTTAGCATTCTCATCTGGACGGAAGAGTCGAATCTTACCATCAACACCCCTAAAAGCCTTCAAACCCTCAAAGATCTGTGATCCATAGTGAAGTGAGGGTGAAGAGATATGTAGATTTAACACATCGCTCTCAAACTCTTGAATCTCGCCCCATGCGCCATTGTTAAACTCTGCACGCACGTTGCAATTACACTTCATATACCCAAAACCTATATTCTGCCAATCTATCTCTTTCATAACCTTATATTTTATATAAATCTATGTAAATTTTCTTTTATCCCAATATCGACCCCTCGACAACCTCGTCAATAGGTGCGACAACTTTCAACGCTCCGTCAGCATCCTCAACCATAAGGATCATACCCTGCGAAGTGATTCCACGTAACTCACGTGGTTCAAGGTTGATTAATACCAACACCTGCTTACCTAACATCTGCTCGGGTGTATAGTGTTCAGCTATACCCGAGACAATGACTCGCGTATCGACACCTGTGTTGACAGTTAGCTTAAGCAGCTTCTTTGTCTTTGCTACCCTCTCAGCCTCAACTACTCTAGAGACACGAATATCCATCTTCTGAAACTCATCAAAGCTAATTGATGGCTTCTGTGGCTGAGCAGTGAGGCTAGCTGTAGCCTCAGCTGCCTCAATCTCTTCACGTGCAGACTTTAACCTCTCTAACTGCGCCTCAACTGCACTATCCTCGATCTTCTCGAAAAGCAATGATGGCTCACCAATGGTGCTGCCGGTAGCGATCAGCGACATTGAGCCGAGAGGCTCCCAATTGAAGGGAGTCTCGACACCAAGCATCTCAACAACCTTAGCGGCACTAAATGGCATGAATGGCTCAGTTGCAATGGTTAAGTTTGCAGTGATCTGCAACGCTACATATAATATGGTCTTTACCCTCTCAGGATCGCTCTTTATAACCTTCCATGGCTCGCAATCTGCCAAATACTTATTTCCGATACGAGCTAGGTTCATAGCCTCCTTAAGAGCCTCGCGGAACTTATACCCCTCGATAGCCGACTCCAAAGACCCCTTAACCTGCTCGATCTGAGCTATAACCTCGCGATCATAGTCGGTCAACTCACCACACTCTGGCACTACCCCATCGTAATACTTCTTCGTGAGAACAAGCGTACGGTTGACAAAGTTACCAAATATAGCCACAAGCTCACTATTGTTACGAGCTTGGAAATCTCTCCACGTAAAGTCATTATCCTTAGCCTCGGGAGCATTAGCGCAGAGTACATATCTCAATACATCCTCCTTACCGGGGAAATCCTCAAGATACTCATGCAACCACACCGCCCAACCACGAGAGGTTGAGATCTTATCACCCTCCAGATTCAAGAACTCATTTGCCGGCACATTCTCAGGGAGGATATAATCACCGTGAGCCTTAAGCATAGCGGGAAAGACAATACAGTGAAAGACAATATTATCCTTACCTATAAAGTGAACCATCTTAGTATCATCACCCTTCCAGTAGCGCTCCCAATCAGGCGTAAGATCCTGAGTAGCAGAGATATACCCTATCGGAGCATCAAACCAAACATAGAGAACCTTACCCTCAGCACCCTCAACAGGCACAGGTATACCCCAATTAAGATCGCGGCTCACAGCGCGCGGATGCAACCCCCCATCGATCCAGCTCTTACACTGCCCATAGACATTACTCTTCCACTCAGTGTGACCCTCTAGGATCCACTCCTTCAAGAATGGCTCATACTTATCTAGAGGGAGATACCAGTGTTTAGTCTCTCTCTTGATCGGCACAGCACCCGACAAGGCACTCTTAGGGTCGATCAACTCATCAGGCGACAAGGTGCGTCCGCACTTCTCACACTGATCGCCATACGCCTTCTCATTTCCACATGCGGGACATGTACCAGTGATATATCGATCTGCTAAGAAGCTATTCGCCTCTGGATCAAAGAATTGCTCCGATGTTTGCTCAATAAACTTACCCTCATCATATAGCTTACGAAAGAATGCCGAGGCGTTCTTCGCATGCGTTTTAGATGAAGTACGTGAATATATGTCAAATGAAATACCCAGCTGCTCAAATGACCTCTCTATAACAGAGTGGTATCTATCCACAATCTGCTGAGGTGAAACGCCCTCGCGTCCCGCCTTAATAGTTATAGGTACCCCATGCTCATCACTTCCACACACCCAGACAACATCACGCCCTCGCGCGCGTAGGTAGCGGACATATATATCCGATGGGACATAGACACCTGCAAGGTGTCCAATATGTAGCGGTCCATTGGCATAAGGGAGAGCCGAGGTGACCAGATAACGTTTGTACTCTTTTGACATTTAATAAATTTTTAACCTCAAAGATAGCAATTTTTTTCCAGATGCAACTATATAGAGACCATTTTTTGTTTTTTGTTTAATTTTTCTTAAAAAAAATTTGGTAGTTAAAAAAAAACGACATATATTTGCACTGCAAACGCGGAAATAGCTCAGTTGGTAGAGCACAACCTTGCCAAGGTTGGGGTCGCGAGTTCGAGTCTCGTTTTCCGCTCACAGTGAGTAGCTTTGGCTGCTCACTTTTTTTTATCTATTATTGCTGGTTCAATTGCTGGTTCAAAGGGTTCTTTGAACCCACCGCCCTCAATGCGATTTTTATTGAAAATCGCTTTTATTGAGTGAGGGCGGTCGTCTTGGGCTGCCCTGCGCGGGCGGCGGCGGGGTGCTCCCCGCTGAGCTGGAGAAACTTTGTTTCTCCTTTTACCTTTTATATATATATTCTGCTACTCTGCTCTTTTGAATTATCTTTCTAAGTATGTTACTTGAAAATTTGCAAAAACAATATTTTTAATCTATATTTGCATTAGTGACCACCAAGGGTGGCACAATAAGTGGTATGTTTCATGGGATTCTAACCTCGTAGGGTTGGAGTTCTGTTTTTTTTATTGTCAAAAAGATTATGGCACAAGAGATTATATATTTAACCGCCGAAGGGTATAAAAAGCTCAAAGATGAGCTAGAGTATATGCGCTCTGTCGAGCGTCCAACTATAACAGCAGCTATCGCCGAAGCACGCGATAAGGGCGACCTCTCAGAGAACGCTGAGTATGATGCCGCTCGCGAAGCACAGGGACTACTAGAGATGCGCATAGCTAAAGCTGAGGGTGTGCTGGCTAACTCACGTATAATCGATGAGACAAAGATCGACACCTCTAAGGTGCAGATACTAAGCAAGGTTACCCTACTCAACCTCAATACCAAAAAGCAGATGTGCTACACTATAGTATCAGAGAATGAGGCTAACCTACGCGAGGGTAAACTAGCTATAGGTACACCAATAGCTAAGGCTATTCTAGGTAAGAAGGTGGATGAAGAGGTCGAGGTGACTGTCCCTGCAGGTATAATAAACTTCAAAATAGTGAATATATCGATATAACATCACTTGCATAATTGACTAAAAGTTACTATCTTGCTCAATAAACCTATATAATTATGAGACTGATAGTAACTTTTTTATTTGCACTATTATTCAGTGCTATACCTGCCCACGCAACAATCAAACGCGTTGAGAGCAGCACATCAAAGAGAATCACCGCCGATCGATTCGAGGTGATCGATATACCCTTTAAAGCTAAAGAGAGCAGCGACAAACCATTTGAGGTCGCCTTTAACGCCCTCTTCACCTCTCCATCAGGGGTTAAACAGTCGGTGCCGGGGTTCTATAATGGCGACAAAGAGTGGCTCGTGCGATTCTCCGCTGCCGAGGCTGGAGAGTGGAGCTTCACCACAACCTCTGATTTCAAGTCGCTAAATGGCAAGAGTGGTAAGATAACAATATCAGATAAGAGCTACGCCAATAGACGCGGAATGATGACCATTAGTGAGGATAATCCGCGATTCTTTGAGTGGCAGGATGGCTCACCATACTTCCTACTCGCCTTTGAGTGCGACTTTCTCTTCGCACTCGACTACAACGAGAAGCAGACTCCACGACTAAATAACTTTATCGACAGGGTTGCAGAGCAGGGTTTTAACCACTTTGTGATGAATGTATATGCACACGATGTTGTCTGGACAAAGGATGCCAAACTAAAGGATAAGCCACAATATGAGTTTGGTGGTGACCAGACAATCTTCCCATTCGGAGGGAGCAATGAAAATCCAGACCACTCAACGCTAAACATCGACTTCTTCAAACACTTCGACCGCACGGTAGAGGCGCTAAATGATCGTAACATCATCGCTCACCTAATGATCTATGTATGGAACAAGGCGGTCAATTGGGCTGAGTATAGCAGCGAAGATGATAACCGCTACTACGACTATGTCATTAAGCGCTATCAGGCTTTCTCTAATGTAGTGTGGGATGTCTCTAAAGAGGCTATACTCTATGATAATGTAGGCGATGAGTATATTGTCGAACGTGCTGAACGTGGTCGCAAACTCGACTCTTTTGGTCATCTCCTTACTGTTCATGACTACGGCTTCTGTTCACGCAACACCGATGTTGTTGACTTCATCTCACGCCAAGATTGGACCGTACAGGTGAATGAGAAGATGCTTCGTAGCTACAACCAATTTAAAGATAAACCAATCTTCAATATCGAACATGGAGGGTATGAAGAGTGCGACTATGAGGTCTTTTGTGGAAACTACATCAATGCTGAGTACTGCCTACGCCGAAGCTACGAGGCTCTATTTGCAAGTGTCTACACCACATACTACTGGCAGGGCTGCTCATGGAATGTGCTTATATATGACTTCGACACCCTCCCCGAAGGGTGCTACCGACCTAAACTAGAGTACTACAAATATAAACAAGAGTTCTTTACTAAGTACCCATTCCACGACTTTAAACCCGAACCATTACTCACTAATAGCGGATACTGCATGAGCAACAGTGCAGAGGATACTTACCTCTTCTATATGCCTAAAGAGAGCTATAAAGCATCGGCAGGAAAGATCATGAAAAA
This sequence comes from Rikenellaceae bacterium, assembly GCA_047178765.1. GTDB lineage: Bacteria > Bacteroidota > Bacteroidia > Bacteroidales > Rikenellaceae > Alistipes. Next base: position 14,308 of record JBCQTG010000008.1, read on the forward strand.
GTGTAATAAACTCTCGTTCCAGTGGTTTAATACACATACAGGTGAATATAGCGATGTGTGGATATGTGACGATATGACTATCTTCTCAATGCCCCTTAACCCATGGCACCTACAAAATGATGCTATTATGATTATTACTGTGCTTGAGGTAAAATAGCCCTTTTTGGCAAGCATCAGGGGCTGTCTCCGACGGGCGGGTTGCCACCCGCGGGGCTGTCGAGATGCTTTGCATCTCTTTTCCCTTGCGCTTTGGACCTTCGAGCTTCGCTCTTGCGTTTAGATGCTCATCAACTTAGTTCAAGTGAACTTGACTAAGCTGATGAGCATCTAAACGTTCAAACATCTTTCAGATGTTTGAGTCCAAATCGATTGATCTGTCACTAATATTGTCTTTAATAGATAGAGAAATTCTGTTGATAACCTACATAAAAAGTGTTGATAACCTAATTATAACCGCTATAAATGGTGTTAATATCTAGTTTATATGTTTTCATAACATTCCTATCTCAACTATTGCAAATCTCTGTTTGACATCTGTATATACAACTTTTCCGATAAATCAAGATAAAGTTTTGAAAATTTTTAAACATCTAATTTTTGTAGTTATGAACAAAAATGTTGATAAGTTTTTATTGGTAACTGTTTATTATTTAAATATTTATATTGGATTGGTGGTAATTATGAACGTTATGAACGGCTATTATTATTGTTATTAATTAATATTAATTTATTAATTAATTAAATATAAAAATAAACAAAAAAGAAAAAAACCTAAGCAAAACAAAAAAAGAGAAATTACACTATCAATATCAATGATCTAGCGAGATGCTTCACTACGTTCAGCATGACAACCTTAGGATGATCTTTAGGACGTAATATAAGCTGCATTAAACGAGAGTATATTACATGAGCGTAAATATACTAAGGGTAGACAATATTAGCGAGAGACCTTTCGCTTTGGACCCAAACATCTGAAAGATGTTTGATAGTTTTAAGGCTTAATTTTTTTAGCCAAGTTTACTTGAGCTAAAAAAATTAAGCCTTAAAACGCAAGAGCGAAGCTCGAAGGTCCAAATCGCAACGAGAAAAGAGATGCAAAGCATCTCGACAGCCCCGCGGGTGGCAACCCGCCCGTCGGAGACAGCCCTTGATGCTTGCACAAGAGGTATTAATACCCAAGAATTCGCATCATAGATCGGTATGATTGTTCTTTAGCGAATAGTCGGGTATAGTATTCGTTATCGCCCCTCTCTCGATCTATTATAATATGCTTAGGGGCGGGTATTAGGCAGTGTTGTATGCCTCCAAATCCTCCGAGTGACTCTTGGTATGCTCCGGTATGGAAGAAGCCGACATATTGAGGATTATCGCGTTCTAGCTTTGGGAGGTAGATAGCATTTGAGTGTGCTTCGGCGTTGTAGTAATCTTCGCTATCGCATGTCAATCCACCTAGAAATACTCGTCGATACTCCTTATCCCAGTTATTTATAGCTAGCATAATATATCGTTGGTATATACCCCATGTGTCGGGCATTGTTGTGATGAAGGATGAGTCGATCATATACCAGAACTCGCGATCATTTTGTTGTTTCTCGTTGATTATTGAGTATAGTGATGCTCCACTCTCGCCGACGGTGAATGATCCAAACTCGGTAAAAATGTTTGGTTCGGCTATACCATTCTGCTCACATATTAGCTTTATCTGTGCTACTATCTCCTCGGTGAGATACTCATAGTCAAACTCAAAGTTAAGTGAACTCTTAAATGGGAATCCACCACCTATATTGAGTGAGTCTAACTCAGGGCATATAGCCTTTAGCTCGCAGTAGACATTGAGACACTTAGATAGCTCATTCCAGTAGTATGCTGTATCTTTAATTCCTGTATTGATAAAGAAGTGGAGCATCTTAAGTTGGATATTCTTACACTTTTTGATCTTCGTACGGTAGAACTCAACAATCTCACTGTATCGTATACCTAGCCTAGAGGTGTAGAAATCGAACTTCGGACCCTCCTCAGAGGCGATACGTATACCCACCTTGAATGGTCTATCGATGGCTGAGTCGAGCATATCCAGCTCATTCATATTATCTATAACAGGGATGGTGTTCTCGAAGCCATCCTTAATTAACTGTGCTATATTTTGTATATATTGAGGGCGTTTGAATCCATTGCAGATGATATACCTATCCTTTGAGAATAATCCGCCATCGTGAAGTGCATTGATGATGTGTATATCGTATGCTGAAGATGTCTCAAGGTGGATGTCATTCTTCAGCGCCTCCTCCATAACGAATGAGAAGTGGCTCGATTTAGAGCAGTAGCAGTAGTTGTATGACCCTTTGTAGTCAACCTTTGCCATCGCCACATTGAACATTCGTTTAGCGCGGTTGATCTGTGACGATATTTTGGGTAGATAGGTTATTTTGAGTGGTGTTCCATACTGTTTGATTATATCCATGAGTGGTATATCGTGGAAATTCAACTCATTATCCTCGACGCTAAACTCATCTTGGGGGAAGTCGAAAGTCTGCTCAATCAGATCAATGTACTTATTCTTCATCGTTCAAAATATTTATGTTTTACCTTTTATACTCCTCTGTAGCTATCTTTCAGTTGGGTATATGTTGACTATTACAATCCATCTCCACTACATCACCTTAAATCGACCAATCTAGCTCGATCGGATTGGTCTAAATAGCAAACTGCAAAATAGATAATAATTTTTTAAACCACCAACTTTTTTAGTGATTAATAATCAATGTGTTGTGATTAATCATTAAAAATGCTTATTTTTGTCAAAATCATTAAGCGTATGATCGTTGAACAGTGTATAACTAATTATCTAACAGCAAATAGGAGATTAACTCTTCCGGGACTCGGTACCTTCATAGTTAAGCGTGTGGAGTCACCCGATCTATCACCATCGCATGAGCTTCTCTTTTCGGAGTTTTTGAGGGATGATGATGGGGTGTTGCGTAGAGTGTTGTGTGATGGGGGGTTGAGTGAGATTGAGGCTGCTGGGGCGATTGATCGATTGCTCTTTGAGATCCGTCATGCAACTAATCAGATTGGTGGCGAGTATCTTTTAGAGGGGTTGGGGCGACTATTTAGAGATGGTAGCGGTGTGTTGCTCTTTGATGCTAATGAGGATCTGGTTGTTGTGAATGAGCCGGTGGCTGAGGTGACGAGTGTGGTTGAGCAGAGTGAGCCGTTGCCCCCTGTAACCCCTGTAGTGGATAGGGTAAATGAGATATTTACACACTTAGATGAGGAGCAGAGTGAGCGTGAGCAGAGTGATGTTCTCTTTAGTGATGAGGATCGTAGGGTCTCGAAGCGCGTTACCCAGTCGGGACGAAGCGTGGTGAATACACTATGGTTGGTTGTGCCTATCTGTATCCTTCTGGTTGTGGTTGGTGTGATTTGGTATATCACACCAGATCAGTGGGTAGATATGGTTGTTTCAGATGTTAAAGAGCTGTTGGTTAAGATAGTTAGGTTATTGAGAGGTCTATGGAGCTAGGGGCGGTAAAACAGAGATTTGGAATTATTGGACACTCTGAACTCCTAGATAGAGCTTTGGAGGTGGCGCTGCGTGTAGCATCAACCGACTTTACGGTGTTGGTGAGTGGTGAGAGTGGTGTGGGAAAGGAGTTCTTCCCTCAGGTGATCCATGCCTATTCGTCGCGTAAACATAATAGATATATCGCTGTAAACTGTGGAGCTATACCCGAGGGTACTATCGATTCAGAGCTTTTTGGACATGAGAAGGGTGCATTCACCGGGGCTACAGAGATGAGAAGAGGCTACTTCGAGGAGGCTAATGGAGGGACAATCTTCTTGGATGAGGTGGGTGAGTTGCCACTATCTACACAGGTGCGTCTACTGAGAGTCTTGCAGAGTGGTGAGTTTATTCGAGTGGGGTCGACAAAGGTGCAGAAGAGCGATGTAAGGGTCATTGCAGCTACCAATAGGGTGCTTAATGAGGCTATCGAGGATGGACGATTTAGGGAGGATCTCTACTATCGACTAAGCACAGTGCCTATCACCGTGCCGGCACTTCGTGAGCGCAGAGAGGATATAAACCTTCTCTTTAAACGCTTTGCACTCGATGTTGCAAATAGATATAGAATGCCAGCAATAACACTCGATGATGATGCTCGCAAAGTGTTGGAGAGTTACTACTGGCGAGGCAATATACGCCAATTAAAAAACGTTGCTGAACAGATCTCAGCTATCGAGACCGAGAGGTTGATTACCGCAGATCGATTGAGTAGCTATCTCCCCGATCTGAATAGTGTTACAGGGGCGGTGGTTAATACCCCCAATCGCGGAGGGTATGGGTCGGATAGTTCGGGCTTTAATGGTGAGCGAGAGTTGTTGTATAAGGTGCTTTTTGATATGCGTAGCGAGATGGCTGAGTTGAGGCGAATGGTCTCGCAGCTGCTGACAGATAGGGGATTTGTCGATGAGCCTATCGTTTCACATGCACCCTTTGCATCACCGTTACCGCCATCACTCCCGAGCCATGAACAGTCGGTAGGTGCTGTGAAGGGGTTGATTGAGAGTAGCGATTATGGAGAGGCTATTGAGAGTAACGAGGTGGAGTATATACCTCGCGAAATAACAAAGAGTGATATGCAGCGTGAGGCGATTGTAAAGGCTCTGCGTCGACATAATGGACGACGTAAGGATGCCGCAGCAGAGCTATTTATCTCGGAGCGTACACTATATAGAAGAATTAAAGAGTTAGGAATAGATGAGGAGTAATGTATTAAAGTTTTTTATTTTGGCTGTCGTCTCAGTGACGTTGGTTAGTTGTGCCTATAGGATTAACTACACACTATCGGGTGCATCTATACCCCCCGAGGCTAAGACCTTCTCGGTGGCGTACTTCCCCAATAATGCGACAATGGTGGCTCCTACCCTATCGTCGGAGATGACAAATTCATTGAAGAATATCTTCATGACACGCACCCGATTGACCGAGGTGACCGAGGGTGGAGACTTCGCCTTTGAGGGTGAGATCACCAACTACACCTCTACCACCGCTTCGGTGTCATCGAGTACTACCAATGACTATGGTTCACTCAATAGATTAACCATCACGGTAAAGGTTCGATTTACAAATGTTATCGATGAGAAGAGCTCATTCAATAAGAGCTTCTCGGCATTCACCGATTACGACTCAACAATTCTGCTTACCTCAATCGAGAGCGAACTTATAGCTACGATTTTGGAGGAGATTATAGATGATATTTTTCAGGAGGCAGCATCAAACTGGTAGTATTTTATGGAGGATAAGGTCTTTAAAGGTGTAGATATTGATTTTCTACACAACTACTTACTCGATCTGGGTATCGACGATGACGATGATCTTATAGATGAGATTGTCGAGGCGTTGCAATCACCGGGATCGGTTGGATCAACACAGAGGGAGATAATAGATCACTTCCTTCAGTGTAAGAGTCTACGCATTGAGTTGGATGAGCAGTTTGATATGGATAGTGCAACTAGCGAGTTGGATCTGGCTCAGATAGCTACCACCTCTACCGCCCCCGATATTCACGGTGTGAGCGAGACTTTGGCTAAAATATACCTCGATCAGGAGTTATATAGCAAGGCAATTGATATTTATAGGCAATTAAGTTTGCTAAATTCAGAAAAAAGTGCTTACTTTGCCGAGCAAATTGAACGGGTAAAGAGAATTAGAGCAGAAAAAACAAAATAAATTTTAGAGATGTTATATACAATTATTATCGGTGTGATCTTGGTTGCATGTGTACTTATGATTCTTGCAGTATTGGTTCAGAGTCCTAAGAGTGGCATGGCTGCCAATTTTGGAGCATCAAATCAGGTGATGGGAGTTCGTCAGACAAGTGACTTCTTGGAGAAGTTCACATGGACAATGGCAATTGCTATCTTGGCGTTGAGTCTACTAGCAACTATTGTTATCGATGGTAGCGCTGTTGGTGGATCATCATCTATCGGACGCGATGCAGAGTTGATGCAGCGTTCACAACAGACAACTGTTGAGCTACCTGCAGAGGTTGAGGCTACAGAGGCTGAGGCGACTCCTGCGGAGTAGGTAGCTGTTTTTGAAATAGAGTATTGAGTTTGATCTTGCATGCAGGGTCAAACTTTACCTGTTTGTGGAGTTGACAAAATGGAGTAAAGTAATAAGAATATGAAGACAATTAGTGAAGTTATTCAAGTTAACATTATGGGCGATGATAAGCCCGGTGTAACATCATCATTGACCGAGATCCTTGCTCGTTATGATGCATTTATCCTCGATATTGGACAGGCTAATATCCACCACACACTCTCGCTAGGTATACTCTTCCAGACTACAGCGGATAAGTCGGGGTTTATTATGAAGGAGCTGCTCTTCAAGGCGTCGGAGTTGGGGGTTAGTCTTAAGTTCTTCCCTATTAGCGCTGAGGAGTACCACGACTGGGTATTGAGGCAGGGTAAAGATCGATATATCGTTACCCTACTCGGACGAAGAATCACCGCCTCGCATATCGCTAAGGTATCGGGAATTATGGCTGAAAATGGTCTAAATATAGATGATATAATTAGACTTACGGGTCGTGTGCCTCTCGATGAGGATGCTCGATTACCAAAGTCATGTATTGAGTTCTCGCTGAGGGGGTCGATACCAGAGAAGAAGAGGATGATGCAGAAGTTCTATGAGTTGTCGGATGATGGTATCGATATATCGTTCCAGAGTGATGACCTCTATCGTCGTTGCCGTAGATTGATCTGTTTTGATATGGACTCGACACTGATAGAGACGGAGGTTATCGATGAGTTGGCTGAGCGTGTTGGTGTGGGTGATAAGGTGCGTGCAATCACTGAGAGCGCTATGCGAGGTGAGATAGATTTCTTCGAGAGCTTAACCCAGAGGGTTGCGATGCTTGAGGGGTTGGAGGTCTCGGTGATGGAGGAGATAGCTCAAAACCTACCCTATACCGAGGGTATGGAGAGGATGATGAAGATACTCAAGAGGATGGGTTATAAGACGGCGATCCTCTCGGGAGGATTTACCTACTTTGGTAACTACCTGCGCCAACGCTTTGGCTTCGACTATGTCTATGCAAATGATCTGGAGATTGAGGATGGTCGCTTGACTGGTCGCTGCTTGGGGCAGATTGTCGATGGGCAGCGCAAGGCGGAGCTGTTGAGGCTGCTCTGTCAATTTGAGGGTATCGATATTGCACAGTCGATCGCTGTGGGTGATGGTGCTAATGATCTGCCGATGTTGGGTATCGCTGGTCTGGGTATCGCTTTTCACGCTAAACCTAAGGTTAAGCTCACTGCGGAGCAGTCGATCTCGACAATTGGTCTCGATGGGGTGTTGTACTTCTTGGGTTTGAAGGATAGTTGGATAGAGTAGCGCGGTTTTTGCATCGTTAACGGCAAAATTAAAGAGATGAAAAGAGTTATATTTGCGCTATTAAGCGTTGTTTTGATCTGTAGCTGCGATGCTTTTCGTAGTGTGACTAGTAGTGATGTTAATTCACAGGGTGCGCCCTATGAGTTGGTTGTGGTCTGTGACTACCCCTATTGGAATGAGGGTTTGGGGGACTCTCTGAGGATGGTCCTCACTGAACCTATACCCTATCTTCAGCAGAATGAGGCTCGATTTGATATTCTGCGTGTGACCTCACAGGGGTATGATAACCTGATACTCAAACACCGTAATATATTGCGAACAGTGATCGACCCCACTAAGGAGGTGGCAGAGGCTGATGTGCAGTATGATCTCTATGCAAAGCCACAGATTGTCGTTACCATTAGCGCACCTACAGCCACAGCACTAGCTGAGTATGTAGGTAAATATGGTGAGCAGGTTGCGGGGATCTTCGATATGGCGGAGCGTGATAGAGATATTCGCTACGCTGAGCGATTTAATGTGGAGAGTCTAGAGCGTCAGATTAAGGAGATGTTTGGCTTTGATATGAGGGTTCCAAAGGGATATATGTTGCGCAGTATGGGTGATGACTTTCTGTGGGCATCATATGAATACCCCACCGCCAGTCAGGGGTTCTTGATCTACCAATATCGTGCGGGTCAGGGTGCTAAGGCGTTGACACAACCTAATCTGGTGGCAGCGCGCAATATCTTTACAGCCAATATTCCGGGACCTAGTGAGGGGTCGTATATGACCACCTTTATGGATTATGATCCCGATTATAGACTCTTTAAGCTGGAGGGGCGTGTGTGGGCTGAGTTGCGTGGATTCTGGGATGTGGCTAATGACTTTATGGGTGGACCCTTTGTTAGCTACTCTACACTTGATATTGAACGTGGTATGGTTGTGACCATTGATTGTTATGTGTTCTCTCCTAAACTGGGTAAGCGTAATTTTATTCGTGGTGTAGAGAACCTAATATACACAGTGAATTTACCGTAAAATAAAGGTGAAAAATAATATTTTCTAAAATAATACAATGATTAATAAATATTTTACCTATATTTGTTGTGAATTAGGGTGTAACAAGAGCTGTGTTTTTATTTGGCATAGTAATTGTAACTTTAATAATTAGACCGAAAGAGCAATCAAAGTAGGTCTGGTTTCTTCATTTATTTAAGTTTGGGTTAGTAGTATGAGGATATTTTATCCTCAGAGGCGAGGGGCAATCGAGAGATTCCCCCTCGGTTTTTTATTAATTGAACTATACTTAAGATGGTAAAAAAGGCATTAGCACTACTTATTTTATTCAATACTACAGCAACAGCTAGCTATAGACCAGATAGACTCCTTGGGGATCAGTTCGAGCAGTTGCAGCTGAATATGAGTGACGACTACTCGGGTAGAGTGGTTGCTACACTTGTTCGACCTACATCTCAGCCTGTGAGCGAGCGAGCTATACTATATATACATGGTTTCAATGACTACTTCTTCCAGCGTGAGTTGGCGGAGCAGTTTACCTCTCATGGTTATCGATTCTATGCCCTCGATCTGCGTAAGTATGGGCGCTCTATACTGCCTGAGAATAACATCTTTGAACTGCGCGATATTACTGAATATGATGAGGAGATCGATCGAGCAATTGAGATAATCACCAGCGAGGGTGGTGGTGATATAACCATCATGGGACACTCTACAGGTGGGTTGGTCGCAACACTATATGCTCATCACCATCGCGATAGGGTCGATCGAGTGATCCTCAACTCCCCATTTTTTGATATGAATAACACACCCTTTCTCGATAATGTGCTTATACCTATCGTTGCCGCTTATGCCAAAATAGCGCCATGTACAAAGATACCTATGGGGAGTTCAACCGCCTATGCGGAGAGCCTGCTTAAAGAGCATCAGGGGGAGTGGAGCTTCGATACATCGTTGAAGTTCTCACCATCACCACCCATGGAGAGTAGCTGGTTGCGCGCAATATACCTCGCTCATAGAGAGGTGCAGAGTATTCGCGATCTGGATATACCTATACTGCTGTTATACTCTGATAAGAGCGTACACGATGATGAGTGGAGCGAGGAGTTTCAATATGCCGATAGCGTCCTCGATGTGGAGGATATTAAACACTATGGCTCACAACTCGGCTCACAAGTCACCTCAGCACAGATCGTCGGCGCTATGCACGATATTATCCTCTCTGCTCCCGAAATACGTGCAAATGCCTATAATGTTATCTTTGATTGGCTTGACTAGCAAGCATCAGGGGCTGCCTTCGGCGACCGGGGTGACCCCCGGGGGACCGGCGAGATGCTTTGCATCTCTTTTTTTGCGTATTTGGGCTTAGAGCTTTGCTCTAAGATTTTTGTTATCAATAGATTATATCAAATAAATTTGAATAATCTATTGATAACAAAAATTTACACAAACACTTTGTGTTTGTACCCAAATACGAAATGACAATAACCAAGCCCATATTGCTTATATATTGAGCAATATGTTACGATTAACATATGGATGCGGATAATGTCCGATCGCTTTTGGGTACAAACATCTGAAAGATGTTTGTGAAATTTTAAATTCCAGCAATTCAGACCAAATTTATTTGAGTCTGAATTACTGGAATTTAAAATCTTATAACGAAGTTATAAGCCCAAAAGTGCAATAAGAGAAGAGATGCAAAGCATCTCGCCAGCCCTTCGGGTGGCAACCCGACCGCCGGAGGCAGCCCTAGCCACTAGCTAAAAACACTACTGTGCAATAGTAATCTTATAGACAACGGCAGCCTCGCCCTCTGCGGGCATCTTATTAGGCTGTTTCACCTCTAGACCTTTAGGGGTCATGCGCCACTCGATTTTCTCATCTGTGCCGAGCATTGAGACCTCTTTAACGACAGCTTTTTTATTGGTAAAGATCTCTAGAACGTGTGTAAGTGGTGTTTTGCTCCATCCGCACTGGATTGCATATACTGTACGTTGGTTATCATACGTATATCGCACATCCTCTGGTCCGAGGTTATATAGTCCGTTGTTGACACCTCCGTAGATATTCCACTCATCTGCTGCATCGCGGCGTAGCTTTGTTGGACCTTGACCGAATGAGATAAATGGGCGTGTATTGTAGATCGCCTCGCCATATAGATTGAACCACTTACCCATCTCAAGCATAGCCTCAACCTGCTCCTCTGGGATCGTTCCGTCAGCCATTGGACCGGCAGAGAAGAGGACAATACCATTCTTACTAACCACATCGGCAACTACGCGTACCATCTTCTCTGGGTTCATAGCCTTACGGCGTGACTGGTCGTAGCTCCATGCGCTACCGACGATAAAGTCGGTGATCCAGACGCTAGGGGTTATATCCTCCATTGTTGCACGCTCGACATTAACTATCGCCACATCGGTAGGGAAGTAGCTACCCTTGGTGTTAACGACAACGTCACGTCCCATCTCTGCACCCTTATTGAAGTAGTTGCATAGGAACTTACGGCGATGCTCATCCGAGACAAACTCAGAGCAGAAATCCATCCAGATATAGTCGGGGCAGTACTCCTCAACCACCTCATCGAGCTTAGCTAGCCATAGATCATCCGCCTCATTATCGGGGATATTGCTATATAGCTTTGCATATTTAGGATCTGTAGGCACTCCGCTCTCATCATATATCCATGTATGGCGGGTGATTGGACCCTTATAGGTAGATCTTGTTTTGGGGTAGAATAGTTTATTAAATCCGTGGTGGAATGTAGCCATAAACTTCATATCGCGACTACGAGCCTCCTTTTCGATCTCTGCAACGACATTGATCTTTGGACCCATATCCACCGAGTTGAACTCATTAACCTCGCTATCCCAGAGAGAGAAGCCATCGTGGTGTTCAGCTATCGCACCTACGAACTTTGCACCCGCCTGTTGGAAAATATCGACCCACTGCTTAGCGTCAAAATTATCCCCCTTCCACTGAGGAATAAAGTCATGATAGTGGAAATTCTCTCCATATGTCTTACGGTGATAATCATAGATATTGTAACCCCACCCCTCGCGATCGTGGATATACATCCAGCGTGGGTACCACTCTGTACCCCATCCGGGAACTGAGTATACTCCCCAGTGGAAGTAGAATCCGATCTTATCGTTAACGATCCAATCGGGTGCAGCCTCATGCTTCTGTAGGCTTCCCCACTCAGCTGTAAAGGGTTGTTGGTCGGCTGCCTCATTGCTGTTGCAGCACGATGAGATTGCTAGCGCTACGCTAGCAATAGCTAGTAGCTGTAATCTTTTAATCATATTTGGTTCAGTCTTTTGGTTACAGACCCTATATCGATAATGGGTCTCATTATGCAAATATATACATAAATTTAAAATAACTACTAAACATACCAAATAAAAGAGAGGGCGTAGTTGTTATAATAGGAAAAAAATTGCTACTTTGCAGCGTGAAAATTTTGTTTATTATCATCGGTTGTCTCTCTCTTGCTCTGGGTATTTTGGGTATCTTCATACCTCTTCTGCCCACAACCCCCTTTGTGCTACTCTCAGCGGCACTATTTATGCGTAGCTCACCACGCCTACACCACTGGCTACTCAACACCCCTCACCTCGGTGAGTATATACGTAATTACCGTGAAAATAGAGCGATCCCACTAAGGGCAAAGATCACATCAATCGTTATATTGTGGTCTACAATTCTCTATAGCGTCATTACGATTGCAGAGGAACAACGGTGGCTACAGCTATTTCTTATCTTCATTGCAATAGCTGTTACATGGCATATCCTTACCCTTGGAACCCTGCCACGCAAGCCAAAAGAGTGATCCTCGATAGATCCCTCGTGGCTTAGCCTCTCGGCATATTGAACTACGCTTTTTTAGTGATGAGGGGAGCATACGAATAGTGCTACCCCACGCTCGAAATACCGCAGCAAACTGATCTGCTCGCCCCTTAAGAAGGTATGATATGGCAGCCATAATATCGAGAGATGGGCGAAGGAGAGCGACAGCTATCAGCTGCCCCCATGAGGCGCACTTAACCAACATAATAAGGTTATTACGATGGTTCAGGTAGATCTTCTTCGCAGAGCCACTCTCTAGTGTAGCGCCGCCAAGATGGTAGACCACACTACGCGGCTCAACAACAACTCTATACCCCGCAAGCTGCATACGCCAGCAGAGATCAATCTCCTCCTGATGTGCAAAAAAGTCGGAGTCAAATCCACCCAATGAGTGAAAAAGCTCTGAGCGACAACCAAAGGCAGCCCCCGAAGCCCAGAAAATATCACCACCACCATCATACTGCCCTCTATCCCGCTCTACACGACTAAGTATACGTCCGCGACAGTAGGGGTAGCCGAGGTAGTCGATCATTCCCCCCGCAGCACCTGCATAGTCAAACCGGCTACGATCAACTGCCGAGAGGATCTTTGGTGCAACTGCACCAACACCCCCCTCTAGCCTCTCGATAAGAGGTTCGCACCACCCAGCCGTAACCTCAACATCTGAGTTAAGAAGGATAAAATAGTGGTGTTTAAGCTGCGCTAAAGCGAGGTTATACCCCCCAGCGAAGCCATAGTTACGATCGAGCTGTATCGTCTTAACGCGCCCCTCAATAGTCGCCAACGACCCATCTGTAGAGCCATTATCAGCAATATAAATATCAACCCACGCGGGGGTATGTTCAACCACCGAGGGGAGAAAACGGCTCAACAGCTCCGCGCCATTCCAGTTGAGAATAACTACCGCTACATCTCTACCTTCCATTTCCACCTCTTATGCGACCACAACCACATCTCGGGGGTCTCGTTGATCTTCTGCTCCAGCAGAGTGACATAACGCTGTGTGATCTCATGGACCTCAATCTGCTCCTTGCCATCCCATATCGGCTCGTAGAGCATCTCGTAGCGTCCGCGAGCGGTGCGTCTTTGATAGATGAAGTTTACAGGCATGCTGCTACGCATAGCCATCTTCTCACCCCCATCGAAGAAGGATGTACCCACACCGAGGAACCTATACCAATGCCCATCCTTGGGGGGTGTAGCATTTTGGTCGGCTATTAGCCCAACTGAGTAATCTCCCCCCGAGGGATCGACACTATTCTTCATCGTATAGAGCAGCACCTCGCGTGCCGGCATAGGGTAGACATCTTTGTGGCGGCGCAACTTCAAAAAGAGTTCATCGATAACGGGGTTTTTTAGTGGATGGTAGACAGCCAGCAGATCCTGCCCCCCATACTTAGCCCAGAAGAGCTGATACTCATAGAGTCCAAAGTGTGCTGAGAGGGCTATCCAGCTACTCCCCGCAGCATGCTCGTGTAGTCTGCGCATACCCTCGTAGATCCCATCTTCGCCTCTCCTGCCAACAGAGATGATCTTTGCCGCCTTACGACCATTGCAGAGTATCAGTGTGCTGAGGATAATCTCCGATAGGGTAGTGTAGAATCCACTCGCTATATGCTCACGCTCCTCATCGCTCTTGTCGGGGTAGACCATCTTTAGGTTGTCGTCAATGACATACTTACGGTAGTGAATCATCCGGTAGAGGATAAACTTCACCCCGCGAGCGATCACATGAAAAATTAGCCAGTGTGGCAGTAGCGAGAAGAGCCAACAGAAGAGCCACAGCAGAGTGACCAAAAAACGTTGCAGTAGATTTAATTTATTTATCCTCGCCATCGTTACTCTCTTTTAATCCATACTTCTCGGCATTTGTCAACTTGCGCGTACGCTGCTGCTCAGCACCCGCAACCACAATGACAAACTCCCCCTTAGGCTCGTTCTGTGTGAAATATTCGATCATCTCAACTATAGTGCCTCGCACCGTCTGCTCATAATATTTGCTCAACTCGCGCGATAGAGAGACCCTGCGATCACCTCCGAAGTAGTCGCTCATCTGCTCTAGTGTCTTGAGGACTCGATATGGCGACTCATAGAAGATCATCGTTCGGCTCTCATTCGAGAGCGACTCCAACATCTTCACTCGCCCCTTCTTCTGGGGTAGAAACCCCTCGAAGGTGAATCTATCCATCGGGAAGCCGCTCTGTACAAGTGCGGGTATACAGGCTGTAGCCCCCGGAAGGGTAACCACCTCAACCCCAGCCTCGACAGCTGCACGCACCAAGAGAAAACCCGGATCGGAGATCCCCGGAGTGCCAGCATCTGAGACCAGCGCAACATCCTCACCCGCCTCAACACGCTCGACAACCATCTTCACCGTGGCGTGTTCGTTGAACTTATGGTGTGAGAAGAGCCTCTTCTCTATCTCCAGATGGCGGAGTAGGAAGGAGGTCACTCGTGTATCTTCAGCTAGTATAAGATCGACACTCTTCAGTGTGTTGATCGCTCTAAGTGTTATATCCTCAAGATTGCCTATCGGCGTTGGAACAATAAATAATTTTGCCACTGTAATCTATTCGTTATATCTATTTTTCAGTAGTGTATTGAGTAGTTTAGCCCCATCACTATCACCTCTCCAGCGATAGTTCTGCGCTATGAGGAGCAGGACATCGTCAAGTGATTGTTGGTTATCCAAGAGCTGCAATGCGTTATTTAGCTCCACCATGTTCCCCCCAAACAGATCGTTCGATAGTAGAAAACGATCGTTGAGTGTCAGCATCGAGATGATTGAGTTTGTCGGTTGAACATCATTCAACACCACCGGCTCGCTGCTGCTCTGCTCTACTGGCTCTATCTGCTCTACCGGCTGCTCATGTGGCGTAATATCTCCATATAGGGAGATTATCTTTCGTATGCGCTCCCTCCTCTGCTCCTCTGTGCGACTCTCTGGTTCAATTGGTTCTGGTTCGGGGAGAGTTGGCTCTGGCTCTGGAATAACAGGCTCTGGTTCAACAACAATCGGTTCAGGCTCAGGAGCAACTGGCTCTGGAATAACTGGTTCCGGCTCAACAACAACTGGCTCCGGCTCAACAACAGCACTCTCAGCGCAAACCTCATCCTCATCCACCCCACTAAACCTCATCTGAGCATAGATACCCTTGACCATAGCTAACGCTAAAGCCACCTGCTCATCAGAGGGTAGACCACTCCACGACTCAACAACTCTATTTAACTCTGCAACCTCACTCTTAACTCTGCCTAGCCTCATATCGAAAAAATATTTGATTATTTGATTGACACTTCGTATCTTTACACTCGGTAAAGATATAATTTTTTTTTTAATTATGAGCGATCCAAACTATCCAAAATTGAATCTACCCCCAATAAAATTACGAGCGCGGCGTGTTAATGGGGTGTTGCGTGTATGGAGTGATCCTCGCAAAAGCTACATCGCACTCACCCCCGAGGAGTGGGTACGTCGCCACTTTGTGGAGTATATCTCACTCGCGCTAGCCATACCCACAACAAGGATAGTTGAGGAGTTTACCTTCGAGCTAAATAGCCAGCTCCAGCGAGCCGACATTGTAGTGATCGACAATAGCGGCAGACCACAGCTTGTCGTAGAGTGCAAAGCACCCATAGTCAAGTTGACACAAGCGGTGGTAGATCAAGCCCAACGCTACAACAGTGTGTTGGGCGCGCGATATGTTATTATCACCAATGGCATCAACCACCACTGTCTAGATTGCTTTAACTCAAACAACATAACCGACATTGCAGAGCTAGAGCTGTAGCAGCCATCTTTTTTGACTAAAGAGCGTAATAATACGCAAATTTTATCTATTTTTGTATCTATGAACAAGAGTGATTATATTTTACAGCAGATAGAGAGCTACATAGCTCAGATCTCGCTACCTAGCGAGCCAGATAGGCTCTATGCACCCATTCGCTACACCCTAGCGGAGGGTGGCAAACGACTACGCCCAATGCTGTTGGCTCTAACCCACCAGATTTTCAGCGATAAGTTGAGCCATGCACTACCAGCTGCCGCTGCGGTGGAGATCTTCCATAACTTCACACTTCTACACGATGATATTATGGATAATGCTGAGATTAGACGTGGTAAGCCAGCGGTTCACAAGGCGTGGAACGAGAATGTGGCTATCCTCTCAGGCGATGTGATGATGATCTACGCCTATCGTGAATTGGCGAAGTGCGAAGATAAATATCTCCCCCAGCTACTCAATATCTTCAACACCTTTGCCAAAGAGGTGTGTGAGGGGCAGCAGTATGATATGGACTACGAGACGCAGGATAAGGTCGCTGTGGCGGAGTATATGAATATGATCGAGTTAAAGACCTCGGTGCTGATTGGGGGTGCGACCCTTATTGGTGCGACTATAGGTGGTGCAGATGAGCAGCAGTGCAAGGCGCTCTACCGCTTTGGTGTTGAGTTGGGGCTAGCCTTTCAGTTACAGGATGATCTTCTGGATACCTACGGTGACGAGTCGTTGGGAAAGGCTATCGGTGGGGATATTCTAGAGGGTAAGCAGACATTCCTAAAGGTGACCGCCATTAGCAAAACTAAGGGGGAGAAGAGAGAGTTGTTAAACTCTACACACAGAGAGAACTCGCTCAGTGACAGCGAAAAGATAGCAATAGTGAAGCAGGTTTACGATGAGGTAGGTGTGCGCAAAATCACCGAGCAGATGATAGTAACGAAGATGGAGAGGGCGCTATCTATTCTCGATAGCCTCGATCTCGATAGCGCGAGGGTCGAGCCTCTACGCAGCTACGCAATGAATCTATTAAATAGGGTTAAGTAGATGAGACGCAATCAGATAGAGATTATGGCTCCCGCAGGCTCATATGAGTCGTTGCATGCAGCTATCAATGCCGGTGCTGACTCAATCTACTTTGGGGTTGAGCAGCTCAATATGCGTGCTAAATCATCGGCAAACTTCACCCTCGATGACCTCTCGCAGATAGCTGAGATATGCCGCGAGAGGGGTGTTAAGAGCTACTTAACGGTGAATGTCGTTGTCTATGACAGTGAGATGGAGAGTATGCGTATGGTTATCGACCGCGCTAAAGAGGAGGGGATCAGTGCCATTATAGCCACCGATATGGCTGCTATCCTCTACGCCCGCAAGGTGGGTGTTGAGGTGCATATATCTACCCAGAGCAACATCTCTAATGCCGACTCGGTGGAGTACTTCTCGCAGTGGGCAGATGTGGTTGTTCTGGCACGAGAGTTGAGCTTAGAGCAGATAAAATATATACACTCACAGATTGTTGAGCGAGATATTCGAGGTCCGCGTGGCGAGTTGGTTGAGATTGAGATGTTTGCCCATGGTGCGCTATGCATGTCTATCTCGGGTAAGTGTTACCTTAGCCTACACGAGAGTGACTGCTCGGCAAATCGCGGTGCGTGTAGACAGATATGTAGACGTAAATATACAATCACCGATACCCAGACAGGGGAGCAGCTAGATATGGATGGGCAGTATATCCTCTCGCCAAAGGATCTATGTACGGTCGATTTCCTCGATAGGTTTATCGATGCCGGTGTGAGAGTCCTTAAGATTGAGGGTCGCGCACGTGGTGGAGAGTATGTTAAGAGGGTTGTCGAGAGTTACGATGCAGCCCTTAGGGCTATCGAGCGAGAGGGGTATACCCCTGAGCTGGTTGCAGAGTTGAAGGAGAGCCTCGGAGAGGTCTTTAACCGCGACTTCTGGGGTGGTTATTACGCTGGTAAGCCTGTCGCTGAGCAGACGCGAAACTACGGCTCTTCGGCGACAAAGAGAAAGGTATATGTCGGCAAGGTGACCAACTTCTTCAAAAATATCTCTGTTGCTGAGGTGCTTATCGAGGCGGCTATCTTGGAGGTTGGGGCTGAGGCGCTCTTTATGGGGCAGACAACCGGTGTAGTGGAGATGACCATAGATAGGTTGATGGTTGCAAATGCAGCTGTTGATAGTGCTGAGCAGGGCATCTTCTGCTCTATCAAGACCCCTGAGGTGGTGCGTAGAGGTGATAAATTATATATAATGAGAGATGTTTAGTGTAGAGATATATAGAGGTAGGCGGGCGGAGCTAGCACGCAGGATGGCGAGCAGTGGGGTAGTGGTTATCCCAGCCAATGAGCCGAGTGCAATGAACTACCTCACGAATGACTACCCGTTCTATCAGGATAGTACATTCCGATACCTCTTCGGTGATGGCGAGGCGGGGATGTGCGGTGTGATCGACCTCGACTCAGGGGCTGAGATACTCTTTGGTAGTGAGCCAACGCTCGATGATGCTATCTGGAGTGGTAAGCTACCGGCGCTATCTGACCACGCCTCTATGGCGGGGGTTGAGCGGTCGAGAGGTATAGGTGAGCTGAGTAGCTACCTTGTTGGGCGCAAGATCCATCTCCTTCCTCCATATCAAGCAGAGGTTGAGGTGAAGCTATGTAAACTATACGCTAATAAAAGATTACACTACTCGCCAGAGTTGATCTTTACGCTGGGAGCAATGCGCGAACGAAAGGGTGCAGAGGAGATAGCGGCGATAGATGAGGCATATGAGATTGGTGCAAGGATGCACCTCCGAGCGATGGATCTCTGCCGCGAGGGTGTCGTTGAGGCGACCATAGGCGGGGCGTTAGAGGGTATGGCTAGAGCCGAGGGTTTGAACAGCTCATTCACCCCTATCGCCACCCAACACGGTGAGCGACTCCACAATGTCGAGAGATGGGGGGTGCTAGAGTCGGGCAGAATGTTTCTCTGCGATGCCGGTGTACAGGCGCGTTCGGGCTACTGCTCTGACCATACACGTACCTACCCAATCAGCGGGCGTTTTACCGCTGAGCAGCGCGATATTTATAATATAGTATTGGCGGCACACAACCGAGTTGCGGAGATCGCAAAGGCTGGAATGTTATATACTGAGTTGCAAACAGAGACGCTAAGTGTTATAGGTGCGGGATTGCGCGACATCGGTATTTTGAGGGGTTCTGACGAGGTTATTGCAGAGTCTAAAGCAACAACGCTCTTTATGCCCCACGGTGTAGGTCACGGTTTGGGTCTCGATGTTCACGACTGCCAAGCCTTTGGTGAGAGGGGGTTTGACCTTAGTCAATATCCAGAGCAGGCGGCACAATGCACCTCATGCCTCATCCGCGACCAGTGGGTGTTGGAGCAGGGGACGGTGCTTACCAATGAACCCGGGATCTACTTTATCCCCGAACTGATCGAGAAGAGGCGCAGCGAGGGGGTATATAGAGATGTTGTCAACTTCGATATGGTGGAGCGATTTATCAACTTCGGAGGTGTTAGGATTGAGGATGATATGATAATAACTGAGGGCGGCTGTCGCAAGAGTGGGGCAATGAGTGATATTCACATACCAATAACAATTAATGAATTAGAGGGTAGACTACGATGATTTTTATCTTTCCAACAGAGCTAGAGGCGGCAAAGTTCCGCATAGCACGTCCCGATGCCAATATACATATCTGTGGTGTAGGAATGGCAGAATCGGGCGCATATGTAGCAAAATTAGTTAGCGATGGCGATCGCGCAGAACACTATGTTTTGGCGGGAATAGCGGGTGCATACAATATAGAGAGTAACCCTGTAGATCAGGTGGTTGAGGTTGTAGAGGAGCATATCGCTGAGATCCCAGAGGTCTACGCTAAGAGCTACCCTGTAAAGCCCTATTTTGGGTTGACACCAGCGCGTTCAAACACCACCAACGGTATCAACCTCCCCAGCGGAGGTGCAGATATTGAGAATATGGAGGGTGCGGCTGTGGCGGCGGTATGTGCGATCTTTGGTGTTCGATTTAGCGAGATAAGGGGTGTATCGAACGATGTCAACCAGCCGATGGAGGATTGGAGTGACATCTCTGCTATTAACGCGCTCACCGAGGTGTTGATAATAATCTACGACCAGCAATGAGGCTAAATATCTCACCCTGTCCCAACGACACCTTTATGTTCGATGCAATGGTCAATGGACGTATCGACACCGAGGGGCTAGATATTGAGGTGAGCTACCTCGATATTGAGGAGCTTAACCGCGCCGCTATAGCGGGCGAGGCGGAGTTTAGTAAGATCAGCTGCGCTATACTACCTATAATCAACGATCGCTACTCGATAAGCACTGCTGGTGCAGCGTTGGGTAGGGGTAACGGACCGCTCTTTATCAAGAGACGGGGGTTTGTGGGGGAGGTTAGTAGGGTAGCGATCCCGGGACTCCACACCACTGCAAACATGCTTATTGGTAGACTATTCCCCGAGGTAGTTGATCGCACGCCACTGCTCTTCTCTCAGATCGCTGAGGCGGTAGAGCGGGGGGAGTATGATGGTGGGGTGTTGATCCACGAGGGGCGATTTACCTACGCTGAGCGCAACTTAGAGCTAATAGCCGATCTGGGGTTGCTCTGGGAGCAGCAGACATCGCTGCCGCTACCTCTGGGGGTGATAGCTATGCGAAATGACCTCGATGTGGAGATCAAAGAGCGGTTTCAGAGGGTGCTTAGGAGGAGTATAGAGTACGCCTTTGCCCACCCCGCAGCCTCGCGCAGCTACATCAAAGAGCATGCACAGGAGATGGATGATGAGGTGATAGATGCACATATAGCGCTCTTTGTCAATGGCTACTCGCTGGAGTTGGGTGATGAGGGGGCGCGTGCAATCAGCTATATCTCGCGTTGAGGGTGGTAATTATCGATTATCGTTAGAAAAAATAGAAAAAAATTTGGTGGTATAAATTTTATCACTATATTTGCAAACAAGAAAAAACAGACAATGACAATGTTTAATTATTTTTACGGATTCTTTTTTTACTTCTTCTTTACTAAAAGGGGCGGGCGAGTTTCTGTGTTGTAGTTAATGACAAATGTAGATACGATCCCGCCTAGAGAGGTGGGATTTTTTATTACTAGATAGATGAAAAGAGTAGCAATACAGGGAATCAGAGGGTCATACCATGAGGAGGCGACGCACAAGTTTTTTGGTGACGAGGCGATAGAGATTGTCGAGTGTCGAACCTTCGCTAACCTCTTTAATGCTATGGATCAGGATCATGGGCTGATGGGTGTTGTGGCGATAGAGAATACCATTGCCGGGGCGCTACTACAGAACCATGAGATGTTGCGCGAGAGTTCGCTAAAGGTTGTTGGCGAGGAGAAGATCCGTATTCAACACGCTGTGGCGATCCTCAAGGGGGAGAAGATCGATGATATTGTAGAGGTCAACTCACACCCTATAGCGTTGATGCAGTGCCAGAGGTGGCTGAGTAAGTTCCCCGACATCAAGATCGTTGAGAAGAGCGACACGGCATCGAGTGCCAAGGAGATTGCTCAACAGCAGCTCCATGGTCACGCAGCTATATGTAGCGAGTTGGCGGCAGAGCTTTATGGATTGAAGGTTCTCAAGAGGAGCATCGAGACCAATAAACGTAACTTCACCCGCTTCTTAGTGCTGTCGCATAAGAGCAAGTCGGTTGTAAATACCAACTTCGAGAGTGTCGATAAGGCGTCGCTGGTCTTTACCCTTCCCCACTCAGCTGGTGCATTGTCGAAAATCCTAACCATCCTCTCGTTCTATGACATCAATATGACTAAGCTCCACTCGATGCCTCTCATTGGTCGTGAGTGGGAGTATCAGTTCTATGTCGATGTAACCTTTGATGACTATAAAAGATATGTGCAGTCGATCAAGGCTATCCGCCCATTGACCAACTACATCAAGATCTTAGGAGAGTATAAGAGTTGTATAAACCCAGAATAAATAGACTTATAAATATAATAATGAAAGAGATTAATCCAATTTTACTTCCCGAGGTAGATGCAACGCGTCCACTAGTTATCTCGGGACCATGTAGCGCCGAGACCGAGGGGCAGGTGCTAAGCACAGCAAGAGAGCTTAAAGAGGCGGGGGTGCAGATCTTCCGCGCAGGAGTGTGGAAGCCACGAACCAAACCGGGAGGTTTTGAGGGTGTAGGTAAAGAGGCTCTACAGTGGCTCAGAAGAGTTAAGCAGGAGACTGGAATGATGACCGCTACCGAGGTTGCTACCGCTGAGCATGTCTACCAAGCGTTGAAGGGTGGGGTCGATCTATTGTGGGTTGGCGCACGTACAACCGCAAACCCATTCGCTGTTCAGGAGGTTGCCGATGCCCTTCGTGGGGTCGACATCCCTGTGTTGGTTAAGAACCCCGTTAGCCCCGATTTGGAGCTTTGGATCGGTGGTATGGAGCGTATCTACAACGCAGGAATCAAGCGTATTGGTGCTATCCACCGTGGATTCTCAACATATGACAAGACGATCTATCGTAACCAGCCTCAGTGGGCTATACCTATCGAGCTTCGCCGTAGAATGCCGGAGTTGCCAATCTTCTGCGACCCTAGCCATATCGGTGGCGACCGCTCATTGATTAAGGCTATCAGCCAGCAGGCGATGGATCTAGGTTTCAATGGTCTTATCGTGGAGTCACACTGCAACCCTTGCGATGCATGGAGCGATGCTGCACAGCAGCTCACTCCGTCGGCATTCAAGGAGATGTTGGAGTCGTTGGTTATCCGTGAGGGTGTTGTCTCGACTGAGGATTTGGCGGGGCTGCGTAAGCAGATCGACGAGTTGGATAGCTCACTTTTGGAGCTGTTGGCGAAGCGAATGAGGGTAGCTCGCGAGATCGGAATGTACAAAAAGGAGAACAACCTACCTGTGCTTCAGGCGGAGAGATATGAGGAGATCCTCGACAAGCGCTCGCAAGATGCAGGGTCGATGGAGATGGATTCAAAGTTTGTAAAGAGCATTCTAGAGGCTATCCACGAGGAGTCTGTAGAGCAGCAGATAAAGGTTATTAACGGTTAAAGATTAAATAGTTATGGTTACGAAGAGTGATATAGAGAGTGTGATCGCCTCAGCACGTTTGGCGATTGATGGCAATCGACGAGCAGAGGTATATAAGAGTATCTATTCATCACTCGATGTGACTACTCTGTCGCCTCACGACACTGAGCGATCGACCACCCTCTTTGCTGAGCAGGTTGTCGAGACGATGAATAGCCACCCCGGGCTACCCACGGTAGCCTCGATATGTGTCTATCCACCCTATGTCGAGAGTGTGGGTATGGTGATTGATGGCTCTCCGCTGCGCTTAACTAGCGTTGCGGGAGCCTTCCCATCATCTCAGAGCTTTATTGAGGTTAAGGCGTTAGAGGTGGCGATGGCTATCGAGAGCGGCGCTGATGAGATCGACATAGTGATGGCTGTAGGGCGCTTCTTGGAGGGTGCGGATGATGAGGTGCGTGCAGAGATCGAGCTTCTCCGTGAGGAGGTGGGCGAGGATGTGACGCTAAAGGTTATCATCGAGAGTGGTGAGCTGGGTAGCGTTGAGAGTATCTACCGCGCTAGCCGATTGGTTATAGATTGCGGAGCGGATTTTGTCAAGAGTTCAACAGGTAAGGCATCCGTGGGCGCCACACCAGAGGCGGTAGTGGCTATCTGTAGCGCTATTAAAGATAGTGGTAAGATGGTTGGTGTAAAGGTTGCTGGGGGTGTGAGGAGCGGAGATGATGCGCTGCTCTACTACACGATCATCCAGCAGGTGCTTGGCGATGAGTGGCTTAATCCTGCGCTAATGCGCTTTGGAGCCTCATCTTTAGCCGATGAACTATTAGATCTATTGACGAACGAGAAATAATAGTTAAAAATAATTTGCAAATAAGATTTTTATTTTCTATCTTTGCCTAGCAAAAGCAGGAGGGATGGGTGAGTGGCTGAAACCACCAGTTTGCTAAACTGACGTACGGGTAACTGTACCGGGGGTTCGAATCCCCCTTCCTCCGCCAGATAGCTTGATTTCAAGCAGTTACGCACACTACATCAAATTGTAATGTGCGTTTTTTATTTGCTATAGTTTTTTTATTTACTGCAAAATGAGTTGAGTAGTGCGATCTCCTCTGCCCATCGGCTCTCGTCGGGTGTCTCAAGGATCAGAGGTATATTATCAAATCGTGAATCCCCCATGATATACTCAAAGCACTTTATCCCTATAGCCCCCTCGCCAAGTGGCGCATGGCGGTCGACATGGCTACCTACCCCCTTCATTGCATCGTTGAGGTGCATCCCCCTGAGGTACTCAAACCCCACAACCTCGCCGAACTCAGCAAAGGTCTCGTCACACGCCTTGTATGTAGTGAGGTCATACCCTGCGGCAAAGGTGTGGCAGGTGTCGAGACATACACCCACACGTGAGCGATCCTCGATACGGTCGACGATATAGGCTAGGTGGTAGAGGCTAAACCCAAGGTTTGATCCCTGTCCCGCGGTATTCTCTATCACGGCAGTCACGCCGCTACTCTGGCTCAGTGCGATATTTATCGACTCAGCGATACGATCCATCGACTCCTCGGGGGTGATCTTACGCAGGTGTTACCCGGGGTGGAAGTTGAGCCGATCTAGACCCAGCTGCTCGCAGCGCTTCATCTCATCGATAAATGCATTGCGCGACCTTTCCAGCCCCTCCTGCTCGGGGTGTCCGAGGTTGATAAGGTAGCTATCGTGGGGTAGGATCTGTGACGCTGCATAGCCGCGGTCGCTACACTCTCGCTTAAATGCATCGATAGATTTTTGGCTCAGTGGAGGTGAGACCCATTGACGCTGATTCTTAGTGAATAGCGCAAATGCTGTCGCCCCGATAGCTGACGCATTTCGTGGAGCATTCTCCACCCCTCCCGATGCACTTACGTGCGCTCCAATATACTTCATAATGTCTCTAACTTTTGAGACAAATATAGCAACAATTTTGCAAATAAGAGAATAAAGTTATACTTTTGTGTGGTTGTTTACATTGAATATATGAGTGGCAAAATTATATTAGGAGTGTTGATCGTAGCCATTGTTGCACCTATGTGCGCTATGGCTCAAATGGATATTGATGAGGTGCAGCTCAATGATAACTTCATGCTACGCTTCAGCGACTCTATACGACTACATAATAACATCAGCGTCAATTACTACTCGCATGCGCGACATAAGTATGAGCGTCGTAAGTTGCGCAATGAGCGAAATACGCTAGAGGTGACTACAGCGCTGCAGGGCGGTGTGACCAGCCTCTCGGAGTCGTGGATCGAGACCTCGGGAGGAGACAACTCAGTCTCTATGCTCGCCTCGATCAATGCCAAACATACATATACAAAGAATCTCTTCTCTATCCAGACGCAGTTTATCGGCAAGTTTGGATACTACAGGATAAACCTAGAGGAGACGCTCGATGATGGGTCGATTGAAAAGACCCCGACATGGTATAAGAACCAAGATGAGTTTCAGCTCAATGTAACCCCCTCGATCAAGATGACCAAGAACTGGAGCTACGCCGCCGCGATAAAGTTCCGTAGCCAGTTTGCTAAGGGTTATGGTGCGGCATCTACACAGGAGAGCTACAACCTCAAGAGTGACTTTATGGCGCCGGGATACCTCGACTTGTCGGTCGGTTTGATCTACACCTGCCCCAAGGAGAAGTTTCCCTTTACCGTTAGCCTCTCTCCTGTTGCGATGAGTGCAACCTATGTCACTAACGAGGAGGTGCGTGCAAATTCACAGTATCAGTACCTCGACCCATCGGTGTCTAGCAACTATTCCTATGCCACTGTCTATGGTGTACACTACCTCAATAGCTCAAAGTACGAGGGTGGTTCATCACTACAGGTCGATTTCAAGCGCTCATTCGGCAAGAATAACTTCTTGACCTACGACACCACGCTATACACCTTCTACGGTTGGATGACCCAGCTAGCGGCAACAAATAGCTTTAGCGACCACCATGAGTATGAGGCGGCGCTAGATGAGTATGATGCTTCGAGTAGCGCCGCAGCACCAACACTCACCATCCACCCCGTAGTGAGGTGGGAGAATGAGATAAAGATCAAAGCAACAAAACTACTCTCAACAACGTTGACCTTTCAACTCTACTATAATAAGGCTCAGAATCTAAAGATCCAGACGCAGACATATCTGCTGGTGGGTCTCTCGTATACATTTAAGAATAGTGTGAAGTAGCCCATAGTAGTAATACACTAAAAAAAATAGTTATTATGTCTAAAATAGGAAAATTCTTCGTGCGTGCCGCAGTGCCGCTAATGGTTATTGTCGCTCTCGCTCTAGGGGTCCTACTCGGTGGCGGCTACGCCACCTACCACTCTAACCAACGCTATTCATCGCTGCTGAGCAGCGTAATGGGGCAGACAAGTAAGCTCGCCGCAACACTACAGCTTATTGATAAACACTATGTCGACTCGATAGCGGTGAATGATCTGGTCGAGGAGCTAATGCCTAAATTGGTCGGTATGCTCGACCCACACTCAGACTATATCCCCGCAAGTAAGTTCCAACGCGCAAATGAGTCGTTGGATGGGGAGTTTGACGGCATTGGAGTGGTCTTTAATATGGCTACCGACACCGTTATTGTCCTCAATGTAATACCTACCGGACCGAGTAATAAGGCGGGAGTGTTAGCGCGAGATAGGATCATAACCATCGATGGTCGCAATGTTGCAGGGGAGAAGATCAACCAAGATAGTGTCGTTAAGATGCTACGCGGAAAGAGGGGTACGCGAGTTGTCGTAGGTGTCGAGAGGGGCGGCAATGATGAGCTTGTCGACATCGAGATCACCAGAGGCAAGATACCTATCCATAGCGTTACGGCTAAGTTGATGCTCTCTGATGGGGTGGGCTATATCACCCTAGCTCAATTCTCTCGAAACACATATAAGGAGTTTGTCGAGGCGATGAATGAGCTACGTGTGCAGGGGATGAAGTCGTTGATTCTCGATCTGCGTGGTAACTCAGGAGGGTTTATGGATCAGGCGATCGCTCTAGCAACGGAGTTCCTACCAAAAAACAGCCTCATCGTATATACCGAGGATAGAGATGGCAAACAGACAAAGGAGTATACAAAACGTGATGGTCAGCTACAGCAGCTGCCTCTAGCGGTCTTGATCGATGAGGGTAGCGCCAGCTCAAGCGAGATCGTTGCGGGGGCGTTGCAGGATAATGACCGAGGGGTGATTATCGGCAGACGATCTTTTGGAAAGGGTTTGGTGCAACAGCAGATACCCTTTGCCGATGGTTCAGCACTGCGCTTGACTATCGCTCGATACTTCACACCTACGGGTCGTTCGATCCAGAAACCATATACAATGGGCGATAAGGAGGGGTATGAGCGCGATATAATCAATCGCATCGAGCATGAGGAGCTATACACAATTGATAGCATACAGTTTGTTGACTCGCTGCGTAAGGTGACCCCAAAGGGTAAGGTTGTCTATGGAGGTGGGGGAATCATGCCCGACATCTTTGTTGGGGTTGATCGTGAGGAGCTACCCGAGTTTGTCTCTAAGGTGATTCGTGATAACACCCTATACCTATATACTATTGAGTACTCAGATAAAAATAGATATCGACTAGCCTCAGTGGAGACCATCGCCGATCTCGATAGGGTATTGACTGAGGATAGAGATCTATACACCAACTTCATCAAATATGCACGTGCAAAGGGTATAGAGGTCGATGAGGAGCAGATTGCGAGCAGCGAGGAGCTACTCACCGCACGCCTACGCGCACACATCGGACGAAACACATCGTTGGGCGATAATGGATTCTATATCAATATCTACCCATTTGACGATGCAATCATGAGAGCCATCAAGGAGCTGAACTAACTATTAATCACATATAATCATGATTTCATTTATATTATGCCTTATCGCTCTCGTAGCGGGCTATTTCCTCTACGGAGGATTTATCAATAGGGTGTTTGGTCCCGACCCCAATCGTGTGACCCCAGCCATCACAAAGCAGGATGGAGTGGACTATATACCACTGCCCAACTGGCGTATCTTTATGATTCAGTTCCTTAATATCGCCGGTGTCGGTCCAATCTTTGGCGCGATCATGGGGGCGAAGTTCGGAACATCATCCTACCTCTGGATTGTCCTTGGTAGTATCTTTGCCGGTGCTACACACGACTACTTTGCCGGAATGCTCTCTATACGCCATGATGGCGAGAGCCTACCCGAGATTATCGGTCGATATTTAGGCTTGACTACACGTCAGGTGATGAGGGTCTTTACCGTTGTGTTGATGGTCTTGGTGGGTGCGGTATTTATCGCTGCCCCAGCAGGTCTACTGGCAAATATGACCCCCGACTCATTAAACGTACAGTTCTGGATCGCCATTATCTTTGTCTACTATCTATTGGCTACTCTGCTGCCGATAGATAAGGTGATCGGACAGATATACCCCCTCTTCGCTATCGCCCTGCTCTTTATGGCATTCGGAATTTTGGTGATGCTAATCATCAAAAGCCCCGAACTACCCGAGCTGTGGGATGGATTGAACAATGTACACCCACTAGCCGATAAACTACCGATCTTCCCCGTGATGTTTATCAGTATAGCTTGTGGTGCAATATCGGGCTTCCACGCCACTCAGGCACCATTGATGGCTCGCTGTATGCGCAACGAAAAGACCGGACAGCCAATATTCTATGGAGCGATGATCGCTGAGGGTATCGTTGCACTGGTCTGGGCTGCTGCGGCAACATACTTCTTCCACGAGAATGGAATGGGTGAGGGTAATGCATCGGTGATTGTCAACACCATATCTAAAGATTGGCTGGGTATTATAGGTGGCGGATTGGCTATTCTGGGAGTTATAGCTGCACCAATCACCTCCGGCGATACAGCACTACGCTCAGCTCGCCTGATCGTTGCCGACTTCATGGGTATGGAGCAGAAATCAATCAAACGACGCCTGCTAATATCAATACCGCTATTTATTATCACCTTCGCAATATTGATCTATAGCCTCAAAGATGCCGATGGATTTAACCTGATATGGAGATACTTCGCATGGACAAACCAGACCCTGTCGGTATTTACACTCTGGGCAATAACAGTATTCCTCCAACGTTCAAAACGTAACTACTGGATAACACTCATACCAGCACTATTTATGACCTGCGTATGTGTAACATATATGGCTATCGCCCCCGAAGGATTCTCCCTCCCACACCCTGTAGCATACGGCATCGGAGGATTGTCAATAGTCATCGGAGCATTTATTTTCGCCCGTAGCATACGTCGTTAGCCCTGCTTGGCAAGCATCAAGGGCTGAATTCTAAGACAATTCCAAATAAAAAGTGATTTTTTTCATTTTTTTCACAATAAAGCGTAGGGATCATAGTGGCATCGAGCCGTAAACGGCTCAAAGCCACTATGATCCCTACGCTTTTGCGTATTCTTTATTCGCAGAATTAATTTTGCAGGGTTACATATGGAGTGCCTCTTTTAATAACAGCGAAGCATCGTGCGATAATTTTTGCTCTTATTGCGTTGTCCACCGAGCGCGGGTGTTTGCCCTCGGCAGTCTTACGCAAATAATATTTTCTCATTTGTGGGTCGTGCATCTTTGCCGATAGAGCCGACCGATTTATTAATGCTTTAACCTCTTTGTTCGCCAATTTAGATATGCGCGTCTTGCCTCGAACACTCGTTCCTGAAGAGTGCTCAAATGGAGCAACCCCGCAGTAACATGCAAACTGACGGTGAGAAGAAAGACAGGTAAAATTTGTAACTACTCACGCCCCGACAGTTCAGCAACAGCGAGTAAAGCCACAAGCGGATCCTGACCGCACTTTCGAGCTGTCTGCACAATGGATTGGAG
>JBCQTG010000009.1:0-43924 GCA_047178765.1 Rikenellaceae bacterium
GTCCGCGCAGGGCAGCCCCAGACGACCGCCCTCACTCAATAAAAGCGATTTTCAAAAAAATCGCATTGAGGGCGGTGGGTTCAAAGAACCCATTTAACCCTGCAAGGTTCAAGTGGCTAATTGTTCAAGGACCCAATTAAAGGAGCAAAAAGTGTAGGCAAACCTACAAAATATTAACTATAAAAACAGATGGTTATGAACGTAATGATTCAATCAGTGAAGTTCGATGCTGATGCAAAGCTATTGGCATTCGTAGAGGCAAAGATGGCAAAACTAGAGAGGTTTGTCGATCGTGCAACAAGTGCAGATGTGATAATGAAGTTAGACAAGGATCATGCTAATGGCAACAAGGTTGTAACGATCTCACTCCGTATTCCGGGCGATGAGTTGATCGCAGAGAATAGAGCAAAGAGCTTCGAGGAGGCTGTAGATCTAGATATAGAGGCTCTAAAGAGACAGCTAGAGCGAGCTAAACGAGACTAAATATTATGTGCAGAAGTATGTAGAGAGGGTGACCAGCGAATCGTTGTTGGTCACCCTCCTTGTATTATAAAACTTCACTCACTAAACAACTCCCACCCCTGCTCAATCTCCGAGAGTGTAGGAGTAACGCCATTCTCAACCTTTGAGATCGACCATGCGAGGGGTATCATCACCTCTCGATCGCTCCAGTCGATATAGGCAGAACTCTTTACATTTAGTCGTTGAGCAACGACATCTATATATCTACGTGTGTTGTTCTCACAGGGTGGCGCCCATCGCCTGATTATCCCATCTAAGGTGTTGATGCCATAGAGTGTATCGTAATTCTTAACCAATAGAAAAATCGCACGATAGCCCCATGCCGCACTCTCAAACTGCTTGAACTCAAGATCTTGGCTTGGGAAGATCTCGCCTCGAAAACGACTCACCCCCTTGCGTATATTCCCCGGGTTATTGTTCCGTACTCCTCTGCTGACCATAGCATCTATCGCTTCTGTACAAACCCACCATCGAGACGAACACGCTTAAGGATATTCTCCGATCCACTATACTCGGGGTAGGAGCGGGCGTTGTCATCAAGGTAGTCACTAAGACGACGCATCATTGTGCGTGCAATGGTTAATGACCGCTTCGTTGCGGGCGAGGCGGGTGCATCGACAATGATCTTAACGAAGTGAGCCAGAGCAGGTTCGACATAATCATCGTAGAGCGCTGTATACTCACCCATCATCAACGCATTGAATAGCCCCTCCCCGACAACCGGGATTAGGTAACGCTGCTGCGCCGTGATAATATCCGACTGTGTAATTAGCTCCTGCGGGATATATCCCGATCCAGCGTAGGCGATAGCGATCACTCGCTGGGGTTCAATTAAACATCTCATGACTCTGTTGTTGTTGAGGTTGATAACTGTGCTAGGTATATCTGCTGCTGTGCATCATTAGGATCGTAGTCGAGACCATCGGCACGACGCGCCTCCCACACCTTCATATAGGTGGGCTTGGAGCGTGTCGGCGGGGTATTTATCACATTGAGCGATGAGGCATCGATAGTGAGTATACTACCAATCAAGTCGCGTATAGGCTCAAGCAGCTCCTCCTGCTCGGCGATAATGATGGTGTTGAGTGCGATCTCATACTCCTGCAATATACGCTCGGTGCTAAAGCCCGATGAGTAGTCCATGCCGCTAAGCGACTGAAACCATGAGTGTGCTATTACAATATCCTCATTCGCCTGATCGTGAAGGGTTGCCCAATCACCATCGGAGCTAGAGGTGATGGGTATAAAGCGTGAGTTGTCGGTCTCTGAGCCATCCTTAACCACAAAGAGAACCTGCCCCGGCTTGCCACCAAAGCGCTGCTCCGCAGCGTTGATAATTCGCGAAGCCTCCTGCTCGCTATTCACAGCATCATCAAGAAGCATCACCCCCGACATCTGAAACGAGTTGTCGAGACGCGAGATATTCCATCGATCGGTCTTATAGACAATTGCCGAGACCCCCAGACCAGCGATATATGGAGGTACACCATAGTGCTGGAAGGTGGGTTCATAATCTTTATAGTGAATCACTGCTCGCTGAGTACCATCACCAAAGCTCTCGAAATTGGGGTAGAGAGGTAGCGACTTCGCCTCATCACTCTTAAAGAGGCTCCAATCGTGGTGGATCAGAATATGCTTTGAGTCGCGCGCAACTCTACACTTCGATGCATCGTGGTGGTAGAGAGCCATCGATGAGTGTCGATCATCGGTAACCACCTCAAGGAAGGCATTGGCAAAGAGGACCTTATCAAAGGCGATCTTATTGAGTAGCTGGCGCAGCGTCTCACCCTCGCCATTGACGCGATCAACCAATGAATTGAGTAGAGCGACATCACTATCGAAAGCAAACCCCTTTCCCGTGATATAATCCGCCTTATCGTTGATTATTCGCCTGTGTGTAACTGCTCGACGCGCCATGAGAGCGAGCAGATCGGGGAGTCGATTATCCTCTCCCCAACGCCAATACTTATCGCTCTGAGGCAGACGCGCCGAGGTGGCTACGTAGGGATCAGAGCTGTTATTGGCTATAGCTATCTTTGTTGTTGTCATAGTTTTTTGTTTAATAATTGTTACTTTCTTAGCCCACCGCCCTCAATGCGATTTTTTATTGAAAATCGCTTTTATTGAGTGAGGGCGGGTCGTCTGGGGCTGCCCTACGCGGGCGGCGGCGGGCTGCTCCCCGCGGAGCTGGAGAAACTGCGTTTCTCTTTTTGCCTTTCTAAAGATTAGAGACCGTGTCTACTGAGCTTAGAACCCACTTTCGCGTAGGCTTGTCGCTGATTTGCGAACCGCTATCATACCCCACTGAGGTGAACAGCAAAGGGAAAGCAACACCATAGCGCTCACTCCACCCAACACGTATCTGAACACCCGTAGAGAGTGTGATGTCAGCCACCACCCCATTACTAACTGCACGCTCCATCGCCCTATCATCGAAGATCGGGCTGTCGGGTTCGATGGCGAGGGTGAGGGTGTGTTCTGTCGCCGTCAGATCACCATCATCAACCCTGCTCTCAGAGTAGCTCGACCCAGTCGAGAGGAGTGAGAGAGTGAGAGAGTCCCGAGCTACACCACCCAAGTGAGGCAGTGTAGAGGAGGGGTGGTGAAGCACCACCTGCGCGATACCCCCCACCAATCCTGATCTTGTGCTATACTCCATCACTACGATCCTGAGACAACAGTCGCAGTCCACATAGCTAGCGAGACCAGACTCTCATCGATGATCTCACACCCCGCAGCGAAGATCGCACGCTGGCGGTTCTCCATCTCATCGGGGTTGTACCACATGCGGATCTCAGTACCCGGGAAGTCCGCAGTGTTGACCGCCATAACAAGGTTGCGTCTATCTGTTAGGAAACCAAACGAAACACCCATATCCATACTTAGTGTCGAGAGGTATGAGCCGATACGCATATCGACAACTGGTATACCGTGATATGACAACCCTTGACGTCCATTCACCTGATCGGTGTATGATGCATCTACGCCAGCCTCATCGAGAGCCTTCTCATAGAGGTTATAAATATCTGATGTTACGAAATAAACAAGGTTACCCTCACCCTTCATATCCTTCAGCTCCTCGCTCGCGCCACTCCACAACTCATCGAAGAGTGTCAAGGCGTAGTCTGAAGAGGCGAAATCAGATGTCTCATAGGTGATTGGAGTGATTGTATCCTCGGTGATTGCATCCTCCAACCTCTTCACCAAACCATCAAAGGTATCGTAGAGACCGCCATCACGAGAGGTATCACCAACCCACATCGTAGCACGAATAGCCTCGGCGATCGAGCGGCGGAAGATCTCAGTCTCCACTTTCTCAAGCTCTGTTCCAGTGAGATCATCGAGGTTAACCTCAGCCTCCAACGCTAGAGACTCAAAGACCAACGAGTAGTAGTCGGCAGCCGAGAAGCCCATCTCCGCCTTGACACGCTTCATGTCGATTGTCTTTTGAACCTTTGTGGTGTTTGCTGGTGAACTCCAACCATTTGTGGCGTTCGACTTAAGGATGTTGGTGTTGCCGCTCCAAAGCTGGATTGTTGTCGGTACAGGCATGTTGTACAGCACCCTGATGCCTAGCTCTGTTGCTGATGCTCCGCTGAGCATTGGACGGAAGAAGATTGCCTCCAACTCTGATCCTGTGTAGTTCTTACTTGATTCAATGTAATTCATAATGTTTTGTTTTTTAATGTTTTAATTAATATTATCTGCGGAATGATCGCAGATCGTTGTTATAAGCTATTTGATTTGGGGTTTGCGCTAGCTGATCGCTTAGCGCGGGATCCTCAACACTCCCTATTACCGTACGTCCAAACTCACTTTGGCGCTGCTCGAAGGCGATTGTTGAGCTTTGAGGTGTTGGAGCTATCGACTCCTCGTGGGTGACACTTGCACTCACTGCCGGAGTCGGCTGCTCGGTATTGTCGAGACCTAGCACCGTGCGCACACGATTCACCGCATTCTCGATGGTTCGTAGCACCGGGTTGTCGCTCGTCTCCTCCGCCTCATGCAGCTGCTCGATAATCACATCTGCCAAGGCTGCCTCCACCGTCTGCTCGGCAGTGAGCCAGCGCCCCTCGCCATTCGACTCTGCCATCAGCTGGGTGAAGTACTCCACCTCGCGACCTGAGCGCTGAGCATAGAGATTAGCTATTCGCTCATCACTCTTATGCAGCAGCTCCACACGTCGCTCCAACTGCTCGGCATTACCCTCGACATATGATGTCGAGTTGTGGATCAGATAGAGCGCATTTGGCGATATTTCGCGTAGCCCACTGCTAGCCGCCTGTGCAATAATAGTCGCTGCGCTCGCCACATAACCCCAACAGCGAGTGGTAATCACAGCATCGAGTGCCGCTAGGGCATCGTAGATAAGCATAGCATCATTGACATCACCACCAGTAGAGCGGATATTGACCACCACGCTTTTAGCCTCGATCTGCTCAATCTCGCTGAGCTTTTGACGAAAGCGCTCGTAGGTCGCCACCCTCTGCTGAGGGTTGTCAAACTGTGCCTCCTCGGCAACACCAATAGTACCCTCAATATCGATCACCACCGAGTCGAGGTTGTTTACAATTTTAATTTCCTCCATATACCTATTTAATTATTAAAAATTTACACTCAGCCAAAGAGCTATCGACATCGTAGCTCTCCAACTGCTGAAGCCTACACACCACCACCTCACCATCGATCGTAAACTGGAAGTTAGAGAGGTAGCTCGCTCGTCGCTCCAATGGTGAGCAGAGCGATGCCACATCATATGGTGACAGATTCAACCAAAGGGTGACATGCTGACTATCCTGCTCATATGCCAACTGCCGCGTATAGTAGTGGTTGAGACCCTCTACACCCTCTCGATCATCGAAACAGAGGGTAAACTCTCGCTCCAAAGAGTGGAAGTAGATCGTTGGCTGAGAGATATTCCCGCTAAGCTCAACACCCGCATAGGTGACTACACGTGGTGCAAACTCCAGCGTATCGACTGTCAACGGATCATCTCGATCACCCACAACCAACAGCCCATCTTCGTTATTGAGCGAGGTGGAGAAGAGTGGATTGAGGATGGTTGTATCGCTATCTATCGAGGCGTAGCTCTCGCAGTAGTAGCTCCAGTCGCCTATCATCTTGGTCGTCACCTCGCTCTGTTCATCCTCATCCTCCGACTCCTCCTCGCTCACTCGCTCCGAGTAGCCATCATCGCGCTGGTAGCCCCACGTACGCTCACGCGCCACCTCTAGCGCTACATCCTCAAAGGTTATCGCCTTTGACTCATCGATCTTATCACTCCAATCGAAACACTCGCTACCATCGATAAGGGTGTCATAAGGCTCAATATATACACGACGCGAAAGCTCATCGGTGTAGAGTCGAAGGTTAAACATATGCAGCAACGACTCGATAACCACACGCTGCCGAACAGAGTGCTGAGCCACATCCTCAAAGCTGATAAATGAGCCATAACCCGGATACTCAGCAAAGACAGGCGAGAGGGCTGACCCCTCCAAGAGTTCAAAACTCATCGACCAATAGTCACACTCGGCATATACAAATGAGATCTCCAGCGGAGAGGATGGTGAGTAGGAATCGGGGGGTGTACGCACAGTGAGATCGACTATCGTTGACCCCTCCATCTCCACATATCCATCATACAAAGCCCAATCAAGATCTGTCGAGATATAGCTACCTCCGCTAAGCACCTCCAACTCCAGACTACCCAGATCACCATCACCCACAAGCGAAGTGGTGCTATACAACACCGTCTGACCACTCCAAGAGGTCAACACCCCACTCTCCCCGCTCGAAGCGTTGAGTGCCGTCACTCGATAGGATGTGCCATCGACATGGTTAAAGACCACTATTCGATAGGAGTGATTAGAGTAGATCGTCCGCTCGCGATTATCGGTGTATGTATTTGGAATATCTATCTCGACAATATATGAGTCGTAGAGGTAGAATCGGTCATACCCACTGAGTGTAGAGCGGCTCTCGATAGTATGATCGGTGCGATATTTAATACGAAACTCCAGCCCCATACTCACCTCCACCGTTGGGGTAAAGGTGATGGTCCCCCCACTCACCGTGAGGCAGTGACCATTATCGAAGCAGTCACTATCGGTAGAGGTGCTATCATCTGTTATGAAGTTACCCACGCTATTGGCACTAATTGAGGAGGTGATATATACACGACCATTAGATGAGCCTACAGCTGAGCTAGATGACTCTCGTTTAGCGTAGAAATCCATTGCGGCACGTATCGTCTCGCTATCTTGCGAGCTATAAGCACCACTCATATATAGGTTACGGAAGAGATCACTCTCCATAAAGCTACTCACCAAGATATACCCATCCTGCTCCAAGATCGTCTCAACCACTCTGTAGATATTTATAAATGGGTGGTAATCATCCACCGAACATGTGCGCACAACAACCTCGGTGAGCGAGTCGGTGTAGTTATTAACATAACTATCGCGATAGACGGGGAAGAACTTCACAGGAGATAGCTCGGCACTCTGCTCCCACCCCTCGTATATTGTCGAGATCACCAACTGACGATCGTATGACAGGGGTAGTAGATTGAACATATTTGCCGCCCCGCCACCTATCCACTCTCCTATCGAGCGTTTGATACGGATAGAGTAGAGTATCTTACCCTCGCTATGGCTAACCGATAGCAGCGTCACTCCGCCTCCGACAATCTCTATCCCCTCGCAACATATCGCACCATAATGATATGAGGCGTTAAACCTTGCCGCAGCATGTGTATACCCCTCGCCGCCAAAGATCCACCGTAACGATGGCTCCACCTCAATCTCTAGGTCGATACTGCTCTGCTCATAAGCCTTATCTAGATCGACCAGCTGCTCTGCATCGTACCCGATCTTTATCTCTCCGCTGAGCTGTGTTACAGCGTAGTTGTCAATGTATAAATAGGTCATAGCGCACACTTTTAAATATCACTACACTCGATGGTAAAACTCACCCGCTCCAACTCTCGCACCTTAGCGATCTCGATATATTCACTGGTTATTGTCACCTGCTCATAGCAATCACCGCGATCAAGCCACACCCTCTGAGAGCTGATAATCTCAGATATAGCCCTCCTCATACCAACATCCTCAAGAGCCGAACTAAGGCTAATGAGTAGCTTTGCATCTGCACTACGCAGAATCTTATCAATGGTTGGAAAGGTGTAGTGTTCGATCGATCCCGCCGATGAGATCCACGCCAGTCGCGTAGGTGTTACAGGTGGGTCGATCACGATATATCTTATCTGAGCCAACTCCACATAGCTCTCATCCTCCATATGCTCTTCGATGGTGAGGGTGATATACTCTAGCGCCACACCAGCCAATTCACCATCGAGCAGCGCACTCTCTAGCGCGAAGTTAAAGACCGCGACACCACTCTCGGTGCTATCTAGTTGGTAGCTCGCCTCTAGCAGCGATGAGATGGAGTTGTATGGGTAGTACCTCAATCGAGCGATCAACATTGAACTCTTTTCGCTGCGGATAGTCACCATCTCGCTCTCGCCCTTTGCGATAGTCCTCTCTAGAGGCATTGTCGTCAAAATCTCCGACTCCGTTGAGTCGTTGCGCGAGAAGAGGAATGTGCGACAATCAGCCGACTCCCCTAGCCCCTCCTCGACAAATACCGATACAAAACCTGAATTTAGAGACTCCACAAAACCGACATCACCCTTTACGGCGCTAGGTATGGCGTAGTTACGAATTATTGGAGCGATATTGATTGAGACAGCGTTGGAGTCGTAGAAGCGCTTTGTTCCACAAAGCTCATTATCATCAGCATTGTAGACTGATATTGTTATCTCTCTCTCATCATCTGAGGTTACGAACGAGTAGTTAAGCTCTGCGAATAGGGACTTGAAGTTGCTAGGAATTGATTCAAACATGATAATCTATTTTTATAGTTTTATTTAATATCTAATATAGTTGACCAACTTTGTAGTTAAATAGTGTTGCTATGTTCAATAATATAGAGACCCATAATAAGTGATCTGAAAATGTGGGTTATCAACATTTCTAGCGCTACGCTGTTGACAAACTGTTCATATCTCAAGATTTTTATGTTAACAAACTCTTCACAACTTGTTGACAAGGTGTTTATAATCTATTGTGCCACAACCAACATCTATCTCTACAAAAGCGACGTTTAATAAATTATTGATCCGCCAAGCGCATTGCTATCAAATTATTTGATGTTACAAATATACGACACTGAAATTCATTTGTCAAGTATTTTTTCTGATTATTTAATTTTTTGTCCATATTTTTAACCTTTTGTTCGCTTAGAGTGGCTAGAACAGCACTAAAAAAGGGGGGCAAACCAACGATCAATTGTATTTATTTGCTCGATAATTGGAAGAATAAAAAAAAAGGCGTACCTTTACGTTGCATAAAAAATAGTGCGTTAGATGAGCAGCAGAGTAAAAATAGCATCGGTGTCATATCTCAACTCCGTACCATTTCGGTATGGCATAGAGTCGTCAAAACTGATCGACGCAGAGTCGATATTGGCGACCCCATCTGAGTGTGCCGAGATGTTCGCAAATGGAGAGGTAGATATAGCGCTTATCCCTACAGCGGCGATAAAGAGGATCACCCCTCAGCCACGTATAATCACATCACACTGCATAGGTGCCACGGGCGCTGTGCGAACGGTTGTCCTCCTTAGTGACGACCCGATAGATGAGATCGAACGAATATGGCTCGACACCGACTCTCAGACATCTATCCAGCTATGCGCACAGCTATGTGCCAACCGCTTCGGGATCGCCCCGCAATGGCACAGGTTGAGTGATATGAATAGATTGCAACACCCAAAGGATGGCGACGCTTTTCTGCTCATTGGAGACAAGGTGTTTGCCCACGAAGATGAGTTTGAGTACTCCCACGACCTTGCTGAGGAGTATATCGCCCACACCGGCATGCCCTTTGTCTTTGCCGCGTGGTGCGCACAGCCCGAGCTGAGCGAAGAGGTAGAGGAGGATCTGGAGGAGGCTCTAACATGGGGCGTTGAACACACATACGAGGCGATGGTCGCGCTTCGTCCCGACATTGAGGTAGAGGCGGGGTATCACTACCTCACAGAGAATATAGATACTATGCTAGATAGCTCAAAGCGAGCAGCGATGGAGCAGTTCTGGGGTTCTGAAGTTAAAATAAATATCACCGAAGAGGTGTAAATAGGGAGGACGAGTATGATTACACTCTACCTAAAGCAGTATAATAAGATCATTCGCAATGCCGACATCAAGCTCTTTGAGGAGCTAGATGTAGATGATGTATTGTGGATCGATCTGCTCACCCCTACGCTCAAGGAGCAGCGTGTGGTTGAGCAGGCGATGAACATCTCTATCCAGACTCGTCAGGAGATTGAGGAGATTGAGACATCGAGTAAATATTTCGAGACGGCTAACTACCTCATCTCGAATACCAACTTCTTCATCCCCGGTAATGAGGCATTCTCCATCGAGCCGGTCTCGCTAATCATCACCAAGGCGGGGGCGCTCATCTCTGTGCGCACATGCGAGATGCGCACATTCCGCGAGGCTGAGAAGAGGTTGCAGATCAACTTTAAAAACTACCCCACGGGATTTCATGTATTCTCATCCCTTCTGGAGGTGCGTATCGATTTCGATGCCGATCTAGTTGAGTACACCGCAAAGATGGTTGCTACACTTAGTCGAGACATCGCCATTGAGGATAATATCGACAAGGAGATTATCCTGCGCATCCGCACACTACAGGAGAACACAATGATGCTACGCGAGAATATCTTCGATAGGCAGAGGGTGTTGGGGTTGATCCTACGATCAGACCGCTTCCCCGGCGCACTACAGCAGCGTTTTCAGCTCATGATAAATGACGTTAAGTCGCTACTATCACATGCCGATTTCGCCTTTCAGCGTCTCGACTATCTACAGGATTCAGCACTGGGACTAATCAATATCGAGCAGAACGAGATCGTTAAGATCTTCTCTATCGCAGCGGTGATCTTCCTCCCCGCAACACTTATAGCGAGTATCTATGGTATGAACTTCAAGTTTATGCCGGAGCTGGATTGGGTGTGGATTCTTGAGAATGGGATGGCTATACCATTGGGGTATATCTTCGCCATCTTCCTGATGATCTTCACCTCGGGGGTTACGATATGGTACTTTAGGTTCAAGCGCTGGATTTAGATAGATGAGGGTAATTGTTGCTGTCACAGCCGCTAGTGGATCGATCTATGCACGTCAGGTGCTTGATCTGCTCATCGCTGATGAGTCGGTGGAGCGCATCGCACTGGTGTGTAGCGACAACAGCATCGGCGTAGCTCAATATGAGGGTGTCACCCTACCCCAAAGTGAGAAGATTGTGGAGTATGGGGCTGCTGATCTATATGCACCTATAGCTAGCGGCTCTAGCGGTTGGGATGCAATGATTATCGCACCATGCAGTGCCGGGACGATGTCGAGGGTGGCGTGTGGAATCTCAGATACCCTAATCACCCGTGCAGCCGATGTGATGCTTAAGGAGCGGAGGCGCCTAGTTTTATTGCTTCGCGAGACACCTCTATCACTCATCCATCTGCGCAATATGACCACACTCACCGAGGCGGGGGCGGTGATTATGCCGGCATCCCCAAACTACTACCACCACCCAACAAATATAGATGATCTGGCAATGAGCGTGAGTAGCCGCGCGGTAGAGATGTGCGGGGCTAAAGGTAATGTCAAAGAATGGAAATAATATAAACTAAATATGTACACCTTAAATATTAAAGGCAGAAGCGACGTAATGGTCGATAGAGGATTGGCTCTGCTAGAGTCTAAACTACCCACACAGAGACGAATAATTGTCATCACCGATCAGCGCCTAGATAGGCTCTATGGCAAAAGCTACCTCCCCTACGAGCGAATAATCATCGGCGAGGGTGAGGGTATAAAGACCCTCGTTACAGTTGAGCAGATCATGGCGCAACTGATTGAGATGGGTGCCGACAGAAAGATCTTCCTACTCGGTTTTGGAGGTGGTATAGTGACCGACATCACCGGGTTTGTCGGCTCGACATATCTTCGTGGGGTCGATTTCGGATTTATCTCTACCACCCTACTTAGTCAGGTCGATGCTGGCGTAGGGGGTAAGAATGGCGTCAACCTCGGAGGTTATAAGAATATGGTTGGCACATTCAACCAGCCACTCTTTGTGTTGAGCGATATAGAGCTGCTCTCAACACTTAGCGATAGGGACTTCCGCGCAGGAATAGCGGAGATTATCAAGGGTGCTATAATCTGCGACCCAGCGCTATTTGAGCTTCTAGAGGGTTCGACCTTCGAGCAGCTACGTAGCGACAAAGAGCTTATCATGAGGGCGATCATCGCCTCGATAAATATCAAAGCAAAGATTGTCGACCTCGATGAGCGCGAGTCTGGCGAACGCCGTAAACTCAACCTCGGTCACACCTTTGCCCACGCCATCGAGAAGCTATCCACAGCGATGAACCATGGTGAGGCGGTAGCTGTAGGTACAGTAATAGCTACACAAATAGCGCAACAGCTAGGGCTGATAGATGAACTCTCAGCGCAGAGAGTCAAATCGCTACACGACTCTATCGGGTTTGATATTAACCCCCCGCTACCCGTTAAGGAGCTGCTAAAGGCGATCACCAAAGATAAAAAGGTTGAAGAGGGGTCACTATTCCTCATCCTCCCTACAGCTATCGGCAACTGCGAGATCAGAAAGATGACCTTTGAGCAGATCGCCTCGGCTGTTGAGACCTTTGAGTAGCTACTCAACCCATCTATCAAGCGCTACCCTAGAGTGTCAATAATCTGATGCATAACCACATCTAGTTCCGACCCTCTATTGTAATCTGCTTTGCAGAGGTAGTTTACACGTCCTTGGTCAAGGAGCTGGCTCATCATTTCGCGCTTGCCCTTTGACTCTCCGTCGTAGAGTGCTATTGCGTGTCCTCCCATGCTATGGACGAGGCGCATAGATGGTATATCGGTCAGACCATCACCTATAAAGATTATTCTATCGAAGGGTATTGGGCGGTCGCTATGGGGGACATACTCATTAACGCGCGTAGAGTCTTGTACACTCTCAATACCCTTATTTATCTTGAATATAAACTGTGTTTTGTTGGTGTAGTTTATCGCTACTGCCACCCAGTACGCCTCGCCCGACTCATCGAACATAAATGCGCTAGCGTAGATCTTATAGAACTCCTTAGCGATAGGTGTTCCCTCGATCATCTCGCGTATGCCTGATGAGTTGACGTAGTGTCTGATCTCTAGCCCGTGGCTAGCGCCATACTCATTGATCCTCTTGAACCACCCCTCGACACCGCTAAAGAGCTTCACCCCTCGACCCATCTCACGCAGAGTCTCTCGCGTGATCTTCACCCCTCTCTCGCGTGCTAGAGTGACCATACGCTCCATATAGCTCAGCACCGAGTCGGCATCATGCTGTGACGCTATACGATCCGCCTCACACCAAAACTCCCCCGTCTCCATTCCGAGGCGGGGGATAAAGTCATACTCCTGCATATTGCCCTTCGAGAGCGTTCCGTCAAAATCGTAGACAATAGCGACTACTCTTCTCTCTTCGCTCATCTCTAGAACGGAAGGTCATCAACCTCATCAGCACTGCTTGCAGCTGATGTAGGCTGTGGAGCTGAGTAGCTCGCTGCTGATGGCTGTGGTGCCGAGTAGCCCGTTGCGGCAGCCTCAGGCTGAGCATCTGCTACGACCGGTGTAACACGCCATGCTCTAATGTCGGTGTACCAACGCTCGTTATATTCGCGTGACTCAATGTTAAATGATACATTGTATGTGGTGCCAACATGCAGAGCCTGAACCTCCATAGGTTTGTTCATAAAGTTCACCGCTGCCTTACGGCTATATTGACTGCCATCCATAATCTCGAAGATAACCTCTTGACGCTGCCACTCTCCTCGTGCAGATGTACCTCTTTTCTCCGGCAGGATCTTAATTACTGTTCCCTGAAACTCCATATTCTAAATAGTGTTAATTTATATCTCCCCAAAGATAGAGAAAAAAATCAACCTTTTTTAGTTTTTTTTAGTTTTTTTGATGAATAGAGCGATAAACAACATTGTATGTAGACCTTTTTTTCTACATAAAATAGATCTTTCTCAGAAATTTTGTTTATGTTTGTAGAAAATAGAAAAAAGGATGAAAAGAGTAGTATTGATTGTATCGGTGATCTTGGTAATGATGGTTGGATTTAACTCTTGCGGAGGTTACAACAATTTAGTAGCCTTAGATGAGGGTGTCGCTCAGTCGTGGGCTAATGTAGAGACTCAGTATCAGCGCCGTGCCGATCTGATCCCTAACCTAGTCAATACAGTCAAGGGGTATGCATCGCACGAGAAAGAGACGCTGGAGAGTGTTATCAACGCACGCGCAAAGGCTACATCTATAAATATCAACCCCAATGAGCTAACCTCGGAGAGCATGGCGGCATACCAGCAGGCTCAGGGTGATGTGAGTTCAGCTCTGGGGAGGTTGATGGTTGTTGCGGAGCGCTATCCCGACCTAAAGGCGAACCAGAACTTTACGGAGTTGCAGGCTCAGCTTGAGGGTACAGAGAATAGGATTGCCGTTGCCCGCGAGAACTTCAACAGGACAACGAGAGAGTACAACACCATCGTTCGTCGATTCCCGACAAACATCATGGCGTCGATGTTTAACTTTGAGAGCAAGCCCTACTTCGAGTCTACAGCTACAGCAGCTGAGGCTCCAGTGGTGCAGTTCTGATCCACACGCTCAACAATATCGAGCGGAGAAATATCATTTAGACAGCGGTAGTCGCCAAAGCGGCACGCCTTATTTCCATATGCTGAGCATGGTCGACAAACCATCGACTCTAGCTGCACATACCCCTTAGGTGAGCATCCATAACCGGCAAAGCCCAATGATGGATGTGTAGCACCCCATACCGAGACTACAGGCGTAGCGACCATCGAGCCAACATGCATAGCG
This sequence comes from Rikenellaceae bacterium, assembly GCA_047178765.1. GTDB lineage: Bacteria > Bacteroidota > Bacteroidia > Bacteroidales > Rikenellaceae > Alistipes. The sequence continues at coordinate 14,531 of JBCQTG010000009.1, forward strand.
AAGGAGTCCATCGTCACAATACAATCCTCATATGAGATAAGATCGATCTCCTCACCTATGGTGATCTTTCCAAAGAGAGCCATCACATTAGGAAAGTCGCGTTGCAGCTCAAGTGCAAAATCCAATTCACTCCCGCCACCACTATGGATAAATAGGCGATCATACCTCTTCGAGAGCTGCTCCACAACCTGACGCATATACTTCTGAGGATAGACCTTTCCCCTATGCGCAGCAAAGGGGGCTACGCCAATCCACCGCTCAGCTCCCTTCTCAAAGGGAAGCGGGTTACGACGGTCACCCTTCGACACCGGCAGCGTAGGATCAGCCACAGCATAACCAATTTTGTGAACCACATCGCAGTAGCGCAACACCATGTGACGCAGAGGTTTAGTGACCTCATTACAGCCGCCATCCATGCGCATCCACTTATCTATACGACCCTTTTTAAGGTGTGCCACACGGACCCCCGACAGCTTTAAAAAGGCGCGTAACATCTTTGTGCGTAGGACATTATGCAGATCAGCAACATAGTCAATATCGAGACTCGAAATATCTTTAGCTAGCCTATACATACCTGCAACCCCCTTATGTCGACCACTCAGATCGAGCGGCACAAACTCAACATCCAGCCCATTGAAAATAGGCTGGAAGCGTTTACGCGTAAGGATAGATATTCGCAGATCGGGGTAGAGGCTACGCAAAGCCCTCACCACATGGGTTACCATCGCCACATCACCCATCGCCGAGAGGCGAACGAGGAGTATATGGCTACCCTTTCTGTCCATACAATACTGGATTCAATGCAGGGTCATTATACATCTTCATCTGCTTATATACCTTCATATATTTAGCGCCCGACTCAATATCAGCCAACAGCTCCTCGATACCTGTAGAGAGGTCGACACGCTGAGTAAGAAGGACATCTAACTTCTTCTGACACGCAGCGAGATGCTCCTCGCCAACATCGGTACGCCCAACCTCCTGAGCCATATGATAGATCTTTAGCGCCAAAATAGAGAGCCTATCGATAGCCCATGCTGGGGTCTCGGTATTGACCTTTGCACCCTCAGCAACCTCAACATCCTTATACTTCTCCATCATATATGAGTCGACATACTCAACCATATCTGTACGATCTTGGTTCGATGCATCGATACGTCTCTTGATCTTCAACGCCTCAACAGGGTCGATCTGTGGGTCGCGAATAATATCCTCCAAATGCCACTGCACAGCGTCAATCCAGTTCTTATGGTAGAGCAGATGCTCAATAGACCCCGCCTCATAGGGGTTGTTCATCGGTTGATCCACATTGTCATACTTGTGGTAGTCATTAATCGAGAGATCAAATATCTCGTTCGCACTCTGAGTAAACATTGTATTGAAGTTTTATATTTGTAAATATTAATATTATGTACTACCTTTGCACTGCTCAGTAGTACAAATGGTTCATAACTGCACAACTAAAGAACAAATATAATGATTTTTTCTAGATATACAATACTCATAACGATATTCTTATTCGTTCAAACACTATCTTTCGCCAACCACACCCGCCTATCTCGTGCGGACTACATCACCCGCTATCGACATATAGCCATCGACCATCAGCAACGATACGGCATACCAGCATCGATAACCATGGCGCAGGGAATATTGGAGTCCGACAGCGGAAATAGCACCCTCTCGCGAGGCTCGAACAACCACTTCGGTATAAAGTGCAAAAGCTACTGGAAGGGGCGCACTTACTACTATACCGATGATGCACCCGACGAGTGCTTCCGCGCCTACGACACGGTGGAGGAGTCGTATGAGGATCATGCAGTATTCCTCGAATCATCACCCCGCTACGACCCTCTATTCATGCTCAAACCAACCGACTACAAGGGGTGGGCGCATGGATTGAAGAGCGCAGGGTATGCCACAGCACCCGACTATGCCGAGAAATTAATCAAGTTGATCGAGGATAATAAACTCCATGAGCTAGATAAGATGGCTGCCGGCAATGCTCCATCACCAATACCTCACCAGACACCAACAAAGGTGATCGACCCCAATAATAATATCGTTGGTAGAGACTCACACCACGGCTATACACTCCAAAAACATAACGGCGCATACTACATTACACTCCGTAAAGGAGATACATTAAAGAGTATAGCCAGAGACTTCAACATCTCAAAATCACGCCTGCGAAAGCTAAATAAACTGGAGCGAAAGGTAGAGCCTCAGGCTGGGGATAAGATCTATATCGAGTAATTTGCGAGCAAGCACCGGGGGCTGTCTCCGACGGGCGGGTTGCCACCCGCGGGGCTAGCGAGATGCTTTGCATCTCTTTTCTATTGCGCTTTGGACCTTTGAGCTTCGCTCTAACGTTTTAATGCTTAATTTTTTTAGCTCAAGTAAACTTGGCTAAAAAAATTAAGCATTAAAACTTTCAAACACCTAAAGGTGTTTGGGTCCAAAGCGAAAGGTCTGCCGTAAACATTATCTACAGTAGAACACTCCCCCCCCCATATCTATCATGCTAAACTCTCTGCAATTTGCATTACCAATGAAAATAACTTTACCATAGCTACCAACTCGCTTTTGGGTACAAACATCTGAAAGATGTTTGTAAAATTTTAGAGGTCATGTTTTTTTAGCCAAGTTCACTTGAGCTAAAAAAATATGACCCACTAAAATCTTATAACGAAGTTATAAGCCCAAAAGCGCAAAAGAAGAGATGCAAAGCATCTCGCTAGTCCCCCGGGGGTCACCCCGGTCGCCGAAGGCAGCCCATGGTGCTTGTCAGCTAGCGCTAAAGGCAAGTGATACGATCCCACATCTGTTCAGTGGGGTTGGTGCCGAAGATTGTGGTCACTGCGCCGCCCATTGTTGAGCCTATTGCGGCTGCGCGTTCTAGACTCATGCCACTAGCGTAGCCATGGAGGAATCCGCCGGCGTAGAAGTCGCCTGCTCCGGTGGTGTCGATAGCTATATCGCTTGTCGCCTCAACCTCAATCAAATTGCCGTTGGCATAGACTAACGACCCCTCTTTGCCGATCTTAACTACGGCAATGTCGCAATATTTAGATAGCTCTACAGCCCCTTTTTGCGGCTCTGGAATAGATGTAAAGACCTCTGCTTCAGCCTCATTGGCAAAAATTATCTTCACTCCATCGTTTAGTAGCTCGCTAAGAATATCCATTGAAGCCTCAACAACATTGAAGCTCGCCAGATCGATCGCTATCTCCACTCCGCAGTTGCGTGCAGCGGCAAAGAGGTGGCGCATAAGATCGTGGCTCTGGACCAAGTATCCCTCGATAAAAAGAATATCATACCCCTCAAATATAGAGACATCAATATCCTCAGGGGTGAGAGTACTTGCTGCGCCAAGGTAGGTGACCATCGTGCGCTCGCCACCCTTAGATACCAGTGCAATACACTGACCTGTAGATAGATTGTCGCTATGTGTCAAGTGTGTGGTAACCCCATAATTAGAGAGATGAAGAGCATACATGCTCCCCATCTCATCTTGCCCAACCTTGCCTATATAGCCTGTCTGTGAACCCAGACGTGCTGCGGCACGGATGCAATTATTTGCCGATCCTGCGATCGAGCTATGTATTGGTAACCCCTCGATTAATCCCCTCAGCTGTTCAAACTGCTCGCTATTGACCAGCGACATTGACCCCTTAGCCAGCCCAAGCTGCTCTAGGATCGAGTCGTCATTCAGCTCAACAATTGAGTCGATCAGCGCATTACCAATCGCTAATATTCTTCTCATTAGATAGATAGTATCTTCACCAACTCCAACTGTGAGCGGTCAACATCTGTCTTATGACCAATAGCCTTTGTGAATGGCACAAAGACATACTCGCCCTTATTCACTCCGATCATCACATTTCTCTGTCCCTCGACCAGCGCCTCAATCGCCTTTTCACCCATGTTTGACGCAAGGATACGGTCGATAGCTGTGGGTGTACCACCGCGCTGTATATGTCCAAGGATTGTCACACGAGCATCGAACTCAGGATACTCCTGTCTAACGCGTTCAGCCAATGCCATCGCACCACCATCGGGGTTCTCACCCACCATAACGATAGCGGAGTTCTTGCTCTTACGAAATCCGGTGCTGATAAGCTCCGCCAACTGGTCAACCTCAGTCTCCATCTCAGCGATGATCGCCGCCTCGGCACCACCAGCGATAGCACCATTAACAGCTAAGTAACCAGCGGTGCGTCCCATCACCTCTACGAAGAATAGGCGCTCGTGGCTCGATGCTGTGTCACGAAGTTTATCCACACAATCCATGATTGTATTCAACGCTGTGTCATAGCCGATAGTTGCATCTGTACCGCCAAGATCATTGTCGATTGTTCCGGGCAGACCAACTACAGGCACATTATGCTCATCGGCAAGTAGCCTAGCGCCAGTCAATGAGCCATCGCCACCGATCACCACCAAGGCTTCGATACCGTGAGCCTTCATATTCTCATAGGCTATTGCGCGACCCTCGGGGCTGCGGAACTCCTTGCAGCGTGCTGTCTTAAGCATTGTACCACCGTGATGGATGATATTACTTACGCTCTTTGATGTAAAGTCTAGGATCTCTCCGGTAATCAATCCTTTGTAACCACGCATGATTCCTTTAACCTTCATTCCGTTAAATATTGCAGTACGTGTTACCGCGCGGATTGCTGCATTCATTCCGGGTGAGTCTCCTCCAGATGTTAAGACTCCAATACATTTGATTGCCATAGTATACTCTCTTTATTTATTCAATATTAGGGGATGAATCACCTTTTTTGCATTTTTTACACCACCCCTGACTAGGCAAAGGTAGCGATATTTAACACAATATCAAAACTCGGTTTGTTATATTTTTGCTAAAATTTTGGGGTGGGATAAAGATTAACACTTTTACCCACCCCAAAATTTAAAATTGATAGTTATTCGCTCAATACAAAAGTCTTTTGTTATAGCAGTGCTTTAACTCTGTTGCGTAGCTCCTCCTCGCTCTCGCACTCCATGAAGTGGCGGACCAGACAGATGTTCTTCGCTCCAGCCCCCCTCACGACCGCAACATTCTCGGGGAAGATCCCCCCTATTGCGATCACCGGCACATCGGCAAAAGAGAGAACCTCACTAAGTAGCTCCGTGCCAACTGTCGGGTCGGCTATTGCCTTTGTTGTAGTGGGGTAGATCGGACCAAACCCAATATACTCAGGTTGTTGAGCTAGCGCTTCGCGAGCCTGTGCCAACGAGTGTGTCGAAAGCCCGATAGCCATATCGCCCACGATCTTACGCGCATCGGCTAGGGTAATATCCCCCTGCCCTAGGTGTAGCATATCGGCACCCGCTAGAAGCGCGAGATCAGCTCTGTCGTTAATAACAAACTTTGTCTGAGTGCCATCGGTGACGCTCTTAATCCTCCGTGCTGCATCGAGAATGGCGCGGTCATCCATCCCCTTTTCGCGAAGTTGCAGATACTTAACTCCACACTCTACAGCAACACGCGCCACCTGCTCATAGCTGAGCCGTGGCGCGGTGATAATCATGCAGAGACCATAATTATTTATATTATTCATCCCCCTCAGCCATTGTTGTGTAGACATTTACCACATCCTCATCCTCCTCTAGCTTCTCAACCAACTTCTCCACATCCTCGCGCTCAGCTGCGGTGAGAGACTTTGTATCTGTAGGTATGCGAACACCCTCTCCCGAGACGATTTCGTAGTTGTTCTCATCTAGCCACTTCTGGATCGCTCCAAACGACTCGTATGGAGCAAAGATAGTCACCTCTCCCTCCTCAGCGTAGAACTCATCGACACCAAGATCGATCATCTCCAACTCCAGCTCCTCGGGATCACACCCCTCAGCAACCTTAAACTTAAAGGTTGATTTATGCTCAAACATAAATCCCACGCAGCCATTTGTACCCAACGAGCCGCCCCCTTTGTTGAAGTGCATACGCACATTAGCCACCGTGCGGTTGATATTATCTGTCGCGGTCTCCACCATCACTGCAATGCCGTGGGGTGCGTAACCCTCATACTGAACCTCTTTATAGTCAGCTGTATCCTTAGATATTGCTCGCTTGATTGCGCGCTCAACATTCTCCTTAGGCATATTCTCTGACTTCGCATTCTGCATCAACAGGCGTAGGCGAGTGTTAGATGCTGGATCTGGACCACCCTCTTTAACTGCCATCTCGATACCCTTACCAATCTTGGTAAATACACGCGCCATATTTCCCCAACGCTTGAGTTTTGCCGCCTTTCTATACTCAAAAGCTCTTCCCATTTTTTTGATTTGTTTTTTTGATTACCACAAAGGTAAAACAATTTTACGAAAAATGAAATATTTTTAGCTATCTTTGTCCTATGGATTATATCGAATTAAATATCAGATACTCATGTGAGGAGCAGGCTGAGATATTGACGGCGGAGTTGGCGGAGTACCCATTCGAGAGTTTTGTCACCGAGGATGGGGTGCTGAAGGGGTATATCCCTCAGGAGCGAATGGTCGATTGCAAAGGTGCTGTAGATGCTCTGCTGAGCAGCTATGGTGTTGAAGATGTGCGCTATATATCTATCGAGACACAGAATTGGAATGCCCAGTGGGAGTCGAACTTCGAGCGCGTTGAGGTGGGTGATAAGCTACTTATCCGCGCCCCTTTTCACCCCTCGGATAGCAGCTTTGCTCGTGAGGTGGTCATCATGCCTAAGATGTCGTTCGGAACAGGTCACCACGCTACGACCCACCTTATGGCGGAGTGGACTATCGACCTAGGTGAGCAGCTCAATGGCGCAAAGGTTCTCGATATGGGTAGTGGCACCGGAGTCCTTGCTATTGTGGCGATTAAGGAGGGGGCAGACTCAGCTGATGCTGTAGATATTGATGAGTGGGCAAAGGAGAACTGCGAGGAGAATATCGTAGTTAACGGTGTTGCCGAGAGGGTGCGCGCAATTTTGGGCGATGTGCGTAGTGTTGGAGGGGAGAGCTATGGTGTTATCCTTGCCAATATCAATCGCAACATCCTCATTGCAGATATGGCGGCATACTCAAAGATGCTCACTGCTGGCGGTGTATTGCTTATTAGCGGATTCTTAACGCAAGATATAGAGTCGTTGAAGGCGCGTGGTGCGGAGTGTGGATTGACCTTCATCGAGTACCGTGAGCGTAATGGGTGGGTGGCGATGAGGCTACAAAAGAGATAAACCTTTGGCTCGCACTCAACAAAATAGCTATAAGGGGCGTGGGGTGGTTCTCCACACCATGAAGTATGGCGAGAGTTCTATGATTGCCCACCTGCTCACCGAGGAGGCGGGTAGGCAGAGCTTTATAGTCCAAGGGGTGCGAAGCAAGAGGGGGAGGGGGTCAAAGGCTGCCCTTCTTCAGCCGCTCTTCTGTGTCGAGTATGTTGGGTCGCGCTCACCTATGAGTGAGTTGCACCGTTTCAGCGAACTGCGTAGCGGGATGACCCTCATGAAGATACCCTATGATATTCGCCGCTCAACGATAGCGCTCTTTGTTGCTGAGTTGATCTATAGGGTTGTCCGCGAGAATGAGAGCAACGAGCCGCTCTTTAACTTTATATGGGGAGCTATCGAGGCTCTCGATAGAGTAGAGGAGGGGCTGGCAAATTTCCACCTATACCTGCTGGCAAACCTCAGTAAGCACCTCGGTTTTACTCCACTGGGCGAGTGGCGTGATGGGGGTGTGATAGATATTATAGAGGGTTCGTTTACCAACTACCTGCCTAGCCATGGTAACTATATCTCAAATAGCGAGGCTCAGATATTTGACGCACTGCTAAAGATGGATGTTACGATGTTGGGTGAGTTGAGGCTCAATCGTGAGCAGCGAGTAGCCTTTCTAGAGTCGTTAATAAAATACTATGGCTACCACCTCGATATTATCTATGAGGTGCAGTCGATAAAGATATTACAAGAGATTTTTTGATATGAGAATAGGATTTGATGCCAAGCGAGCAAACTCGAATAATACCGGTCTGGGAAACTATAGCCGCTTTGTGATCGATGCACTTGCGGAGTACTACCCCGACAATGAATATCTACTCTATATGCCTAAGCGCAAGAGTAATAGAGATTATGAGGCGTTTATTTCGCGCCACCCTGAGCTAGTTGAGAGGCTACCTCAAGGGGGTATGTGGCGTGGTCTGCTTAGCTCTATATGGAGGGTGTGGAGTATTGTTGGCGATCTGAAGCGCGATAGGCTCGATCTATTCTTCGGACTCAGCAATGAGATCCCGATAGGTATTGGTGGCAGGGTGCGTAGCATTGTCACCATCCACGACCTCATCTTCATTCGCTACCCTAAGCTCTACAAACCTATCGATCGCTGGATATATAGATTTAAATTCCGTTACGCCTGCCAACATGCAGATGCTGTCATCGCCGTTAGCGAGCGTAGCAAGTGGGATATTGTGGAGCTATTTGGCATCGCCCCCGAGAAGATCGAGGTGATCTATCAGGGTTGTGGTGAACACTTTGCAGTCAAACATAATACAGAAGAGCTGGAGGCGGTTCGTGAAAAATACTCTCTTCCCAAGCGATATATCCTAAATGTCGGGACGCTAGAGGAGCGTAAAAACCTACTGCTCTGCATCCAGTCGCTAGAGCATCTGCCTGAGGATATTCACCTTGTGGCGTGTGGGCGCGCAACACCCTACAGCCACAAGGCGATGGAGTATGCCGCTAGTAAGGGACTGAGCGAGAGGGTGCATCTTGTACATGGCGTTAACTACTTCGATCTGCCGCTGCTCTACCAGCGCTCGGAGGTCTTTCTCTACCCCTCACGATATGAGGGGTTTGGAATACCGATCATCGAGGCTCTAAGTTCGGGAGTCCCTGTTGTAGCCGCTACGGGGTCGTGTTTAGAGGAGGCTGGCGGCGATGCTGCGCGATATGTAGATCCAGATGATGCTGTCGCTCTAGCTAGAGAGATAGCTCACTTTATGGATGATCCGCAACACCGCAACGCCTCAATCGAACGTGGCTACCAGCACATCAAACGCTTCTCTAAGGGGGCTGTGGCTAAGGAGATCCACTCCTTAATCACTAAACTCTAACCTCTATTTCTTCTTAAACGTATATACGTATAGGAGTCCGAAGGTGTGACCGATGCCCGAGTAGTAGTTGTAGAAGTGGGCATACTGATAGAATCCTGTAAGTTTAGATGTTGGGCTTAACTTATACTCCACACCTGCATGTGAGCGGACACGCGAAAGTGTCATTGCATCGTTGGTGTGGTTGTAGCACTCTACATATATATATGGTACAGCGCGCTGCTTACCGTTGTTGTAATTGATCTTTAGTCGAGTACGCAGAAGGTTGACTGATGAGTCCTCATATAGCCCCTCTACCAATGCTCCATTTCCAAATGTAGTCTCTAAGCGCTCACGAGCAGTAAATCCGAAATTTCCGAACTTAACACTCTCCTCCAATGAGAATATCGCACGGTGTTTAATAGAGATGTCGTCCCCTCCTTTAACTAACAGAGCATAACCGGTAGATAGCCTCAGCCACGGTAGCGGATCGTAGAGTACAAAGCCCGATGTTCTCGAATCTTTCATCGATCCAAAGCTCGTTGTTGCACGAACCTCTTGGTCGAGGAAGAATGAGAAGTTGCCAACTTTTGGCGAGATAACTCTTCCTCGTAAAGATGAGATAATAGAGCTTGAATCGCTAGCCAAAGCGTTAAAGCTCGTAGCGCATAGGGCTAGAGACAAACTTAGAAAGGTAAAGATTTTTTTCATAACTTCAATAGGTGTTAACATAAATTTCATGCAAATGTAACAAATGTTTATAAATCTATTTAATTTTAGATGTTAACATTCTGTTACAATTTCAAATTGCATGCCTTTGATCTTTTTACGTAGAGTTTTGAGAATGGTGCGATCAAAAAAAGGGGGTAAATATTTGGTAAATTGAGGAAATGTAGATACCTTTGTTGCCTTGTGTCGCCTTATATATAATGTAGGGCGTAAATTTACGTATTATAGCGTGGGTGTCGTTGATACCCAATACTTTATAAAAAAGAGATGAAAAGAGAGCTAAGAAGTAGTACCTCGGTATCTGGTCGTTTGATGGCGGGTTCGCGAGCATTGTGGAGAGCTAATGGAATGCGCGAAGAGCATTTTGGTAAACCTATTATAGGTGTTGTCAACTCATTTACACAGACCGTGCCGGGACATACTCACCTCCATGAGATTGGTCAGTATGTCAAGAGTTTGATCGAGGAGCAGGGGTGTTTTGCCTGTGAGTTTAACACTATTGCTATCGATGATGGAATCGCTATGGGGCATAGCGGAATGTTGTATTCACTACCTTCGCGCGAGGTTATCGCCGACTCGGTAGAGTATATGGCTAATGCTCATAGACTCGATGCTCTGGTCTGCATCTCTAACTGCGACAAGATCACACCGGGAATGATGATGGCATCTATGCGCCTTAATATACCTACGGTCTTTGTCTCGGGTGGTCCTATGGAGGCTGGTGATGATGGTACGCGTAAGCTCGACTTGATCGATGCTATGATCGAGAGTGCCGACCCAAATAAGAGCGATGAGCAGATCGAGAGGGTTGAGAGGGCTGCATGTCCTACCTGTGGATCATGCTCAGGTATGTTCACCGCCAACTCAATGAACTGTTTGGCTGAGGCTTTGGGAATGGCATTTGCTGGTAATGGAACTATTGTCGCTACACATGCCGATAGAAAGATGCTCTTCGAGCAGGCGGCTAAGCGTATTGTAGAGATGGCTAATGCATACTACTTCGAGGGTGATGATAGTGTGTTGCCACGTAGCATCGCTAATGAGCAGGCGTTTAAGAATGCTATTACGCTGGACATCGCTATGGGTGGCTCGTCAAATACCGTTCTCCACCTACTCGCAATCGCTAATGAGGCTGAGGTTAGCTTTACGATGAATGATGTGGATGAGATCTCACGTATTACACCTGTAGTCTGTAAGGTTGCCCCAGCGAACCATATACATATAGAGGATGTTCACCGTGCCGGTGGAGTCTTGGCGATCTTGAATGAGCTATATAAAGGTGGTAAGTTCAATGGCGAGGCTAAGACCATCTCTGGTAAGAGCTTCAAAGAGCTATTTGAGATCTACTGCAACTACGATAATGAGGATGCACGAAGGCTCTTCTCGGCAGCTCCGGGTGGTAAGTTTAACTTGGTGCTAGGTTCGCAGGATGCGCGCTATAAGGAGTTGGATCTCGATCGCGAGGCGGGGGCTATCCGCTCGGTTGAGAGCGCCTATAGCAAGGATGGTGGCTTGGCAGTCTTGTTTGGAAATATTGCGCGCAACGGCTGTATCGTTAAGACGGCTGGTGTCGATGAGTCTATCCTTCGCTTTGAGGGTACGGCTAGGGTCTTTGAGTCTCAGGAGGATGCTATGGCAGGGATCTTGGGCGGTAAGGTTGCAGCAGGCGATGTGGTTGTTATCCGCTATGAGGGTCCTAAGGGTGGTCCGGGAATGCAGGAGATGCTCTACCCAACCTCATACCTTAAGTCAATGCAGTTGGGTAAGGCGTGCGCCTTGATTACCGATGGTCGCTTCTCTGGTGGTACATCGGGCTTGTCGATCGGACATATCTCGCCTGAGGCTGCCTCGGGGGGTGAGATCGCTATTGTTGCCGATGATGATAAGATCCTTATCGATATACCAAACCGCACTATTGACCTCGTTATTAGCGAGGAGGAGATGGCGCGTAGAATGGCGGCTATGGAGGGTAGGTTCAAGCCGGTAAATAGAGTGCGCGAGATCTCGAAATCGTTGAAGATATATGCACAGAATGTGTCGTCAGCCGATTTGGGCGCGGTACGTATAATTAATGACTAATTTAGATGGAGCAGAATAAAATTACAGGTACACGTGTAATTCTTAACTCACTTGTTGAGAGCGGAATAGACACCGTGTTCGGCTATCCCGGGGGACAGATCATGCCCCTCTACGATGCTCTCTATGACTATACAGATAAGATCCGCCACATCTTGGTTCGCCATGAGCAGGCGGCGGTGCATGCTGCGCAGGGTTATGCGCGTGCAACAGGTAAGACGGGAGTGGTCTTTGTGACCTCTGGTCCGGGGGCAACCAATACCGTTACCGGTATTGCCGATGCTATGTTGGACTCTACGCCGGTGGTTGTTATCACGGGACAGGTCCCATCGCCAATCTTGGGTGTTGACTCATTTCAGGAGATCAATATCGTTGGTGTGACTCACCCAGTGACGAAGTGGAATATCTTGGTTAGAAGGGCTGAGGATATTGCGCCAGCGATCGCAAAGGCGTTGTATATCGCTGGTAGCGGACGTCCGGGACCGGTGTTGGTCGACATCACTAAGGATGCTCAGATTGGCTTGGCGGAGTGGAGTGGCTTTGTCCCATGTCCACCTATCAGAAGCTATGAGCCTAAGCCTGTGCCTCACTCAGTGAAGATTGCTAAGGCGGCGAAGTTGATCGATCAGGCTGAGAAACCTATGGTTATCTTTGGTCAGGGTGTCACATTGTCGGGCGCTGAGGCTGAGTTTAAAGAGTTTATCGATAAGAGTGGTATGCCCGCTGTAGCTACGCTATTGGGTCTGTCGGTTCTGCCATGTGACGACCCTCGCTATATCGGAATGATCGGAATGCATGGTAACTATGCCCCCAATATCACCAATCAGGAGTGTGATCTGATTGTGGCTGTTGGTATGCGCTTCGATGACCGTGTGACATGTAATACTGCTACCTTTGCTAAAAATGCAAAGATCGTACATATAGATATTGACCCTGCTGAGATCGATAAGGTTATCAATACAACTGTGGGTATCGTTGGCGATGCAAAGCAGGTGTTGGAGAGCTTGACTTCGCATATTGAGCAGCGCGACCACTCGGAGTGGCTGGAGAGGCTACATGGTTATAACCGCGAGGAGAGGGAGATCGTTGTGGATAGATTGGAGGGTGATGGAACGGGTGACATCCTGCTTCATCAGGTTGTTCAGGCGGTTGATGGTGCCTATAATGGTGATAATATCATAGTGACCGATGTTGGTCAGCACCAGATGGTTGCAGCTAGATATACCAACTTCAATAGACCCCGATCACTCATCACCTCAGGTGGTTTGGGAACGATGGGCTTTGGATTGCCCGCAGCTATAGGGGCGAAGATTGGTGCGCCTGAGCGCGAGGTTGTCCTGTTTGTTGGCGATGGAGGAATCCAGATGAACCTTCAGGAGTTGGCGACAATTATGCAGGAGAGGGTTGCGGTGAAGATCGTACTTATAAATAATAACTACCTCGGAATGGTTCGCCAGTGGCAGCAGCTCTTCTTCGACCAGAGATACTCATCTACACAGATGCTCAATCCAAACTTCGGATTGATCGCTGAGGCTAACGATGTTGCGTATGGATTCTGCGACAAGAGAGAGGATCTAGCCGCTGCGGTAGAGCAGATGAAGTCGTGCGAGGGGTCATACCTACTTGAGGTTAAGGTTAAGTGTAACGACAATGTTCTTCCGATGGTTGCACCGGGCAGGTCGTTGGTTGACATTATGTTGACCGATGGTGTAGAGCCAAACTTCAAGTGCAGAGGGTGCAAAGGTCGAATCAACGAACAGAAAAGGGGATAGAGATGGCAAAGTATACATTGACAGTATTTTCTGAGAACCACGCAGGAGTGTTGGGACTCATCACTACAGTTTTCACCTCTCGACATATGAATATCGAGATGCTCAAGACTGAGCGCTCATCGATCGAGGGTATCCACCGCTTTATCATCGATGTTACGGCTGATGTTAGTAGGGTTGAGAATGTAGCTAAGCAGATCGAGAAGAAGATCGATGTTATGAAGGCTTATATCCAGACCTCGGATGAGTATGCAAAGTCGGAGCTTACACCTGAGAGGGAGCGTGATATATTGGCTGAATTTATAGTAAAATAGAACAAAATAATTAATACATATAATTTAAACAAAAAAGTTATGGCAAAGATGGTTTTCGGCACAACCGAAGAGAATGTAATGACTCGTGAGGAGTTTCCATTGGCAAAGGCACAAGAGGTGCTTAAGGATGAGGTAGTTGCCGTTATCGGTTACGGAGTACAGGGACCGGGACAGTCGTTGAACCTACGTGACAACGGAATCAATGTTATCGTTGGACAGCGTAAGGGTGGTCGTTCATGGGATAAGGCTGTTGAGGATGGCTGGGTTCCCGGAAAGACACTTTTCGAGATCGAGGAGGCTTGCGAGAAGGCTACTGTTATTCAGTACTTGTTGTCTGACGCAGGACAGATCGACGCATGGGCAACAGTTAAGAAGTATCTTACACCCGGTAAGGCTTTGTACTTCTCACACGGATTTGGAATCACATATAACGAGCGCACAGGTATCGTTCCTCCAGCAGATGTAGATGTTATCTTGGTTGCACCTAAGGGATCAGGAACATCATTGCGTCGTATGTTCGTTGCTGGTCGTGGATTGAACTCATCATATGCAATCTATCAGGATGCTACAGGACGTGCTTTGGAGCGTGTGACTGCTTTGGGTATCGCTATCGGATCGGGTTACCTATTCGAGACAACATTCAAGAGAGAGGTTTACTCTGACTTGACAGGTGAGCGCGGAACATTGATGGGATGTATTCAGGGAATCTTCGCTGCACAGTATGATGTTCTTCGTGCAAATGGTCACACTCCATCTGAGGCGTTCAACGAGACTGTTGAGGAGTTGACTCAGTCGTTGATGCCATTGGTTGCAGAGAACGGAATGGACTGGATGTATGCAAACACATCGACTACAGCACAGCGTGGTGCTTTGGATTGGTGGAAGCCTTTCCGTGACGCTACAAAGCCAGTATTCGAGAAGTTGTATGCTGAGGTAGCTTGTGGAAATGAGGCACAGCGCTCAATCGACACCAACTCAAAGCCAGACTACCGTGAGGGTCTAGAGGCGGAGTTGAAGGAGTTGCGCGAGAGCGAGATGTGGAAGACAGGCGAGGTTGTTCGCGGTCTACGTCCAGAGAACAACTAATATATAGTTTGAATATTTCAAGGGGGGAGCGAGCATTGATCGTTCTCCCCTAATATTATTATAATTATGAAAGAGCAAAAATACTTCCCTGCGCTAAAGGATATTATCGAGGCTAGGCAGCGCCTACGCGGATGCGTTAAACATACGGCGCTGATGCATAGTGACTTTCTGAGTGGCAGCTACGATGCTGATGTTCTGCTAAAGAGGGAGGATCTTCAGGTTGTACGCTCCTATAAGTTGAGAGGTGCATATAATAAGATTATGACCCTTAGTGATGAGCAGCGGGCGAAGGGGGTTGTCTGCGCAAGTGCGGGAAATCATGCTCAGGGGGTTGCCTTCTCGTGCAATAATCTGGGTATCAAGGGTGCGATCTTCATGCCTGTGACAACACCAAAGCAGAAAGTTCGTCAGGTGGAGAGTTTTGGCAATGGCTATGTGGATATTATCCTCACAGGCGACACCTACGATGCATCGGCTGCAGAGGCTAAATTGTACTGCGAGGAGCATGGGATGAGCTTTGTCCATCCATTTGACGATGAGAGAATTATCGAGGGTCAGGCTACTGTGGGTGTAGAGATCATTGAGGATTGCGAGGGCGCTATAGATTACCTTTTTGTCCCTATCGGTGGAGGAGGTCTTTTGTCTGGTACGGGATCCTACTTCCGTCAGGTCTCACCAAATACTAAGATCATCGGTGTTGAACCCGAGGGTGCTAGCTCAATGCGTGCAGCTATGGATGCTGGCGAGGTTGTGACGCTCGATCAGGTTGATAAGTTTGTCGATGGGGCATCTGTTAAGAGGGTTGGCGATGTCACCTTCTCGGTTGCTCAACAGATAGGGCTAGATGATATTATCGCTGTCCCTGAGGGGATGATCTGCACCACTATCTTGGAGATGTATAACCGTGAGGCGATCGTTGTCGAGCCTGCGGGTGCGTTGAGCATCGCTGCGTTGCGACTCTATAGCGAGCAGATCAAGGGCAGGAGGGTTGTCTCGATTATCAGTGGAGGCAATAATGACATCACCCGCAACGAGGAGATCAAGGAGCGTTCGCTGCTCTTCGAGGGGCTGAAGCACTACTTCATCATCCGTTTCCCTCAGCGTGCAGGTGCGTTGATGGACTTCTTGACAAAGGTCCTAGGCGAGAGGGATGACATCACCTTCTTTGAGTATAAGAAAAAGACTGCGAGGGAGAATGGACCAGCTGTTGTTGGTATTGAGCTTCGTAGCAAAGATGATTTCGAGCCGCTCATTGAGCGTATGAATGCCAATGGTATCAAACATGAGTATCTCAACGATCAGCCTGAGCTATTTGAACTGCTTGTCTGATTCTGACCGCTCTGTATAGATATTTTTCTTGTGTTTCGTTTGGTCATTTAGAATTTTTTTTATACTTTTGCTGTAATTGGGGTCGGTGTGCGCCTATGCGAACCGACCCAAAGGCGAATAATACCTAAAAAAAGACCAAATAATATGAGATTTAAACTATTACTTTCAGCACTCCTGCTCTCTGTAGCGATGGTGGGGTGCAACGATGCCTCTATCGATGAGGGCAGCTACGGTGGCAGCCAAGATGGAGAGTCTACGCGCAGCGTGACCTATAATGTCAACTCAAGCTATGATGGTCGTATGGCTGTCACTCCTGAGAATGACAACGCTAATTGGGCATTCACGTGGGAGGCGGATGATAGCCTACTAGGCTGGAGCAACACTGGATATGCATCTGTGTTCTCTATCGCGACCTACGACAGCTCTTCATCTTCATTCACAGGAACGATGAGCTACAATAGCGAGACAATGCGTTTTATCTACCCTAGTGACGCTACACTCTTTAGCGAGACTGGCGAGGCGGTATTTAGCCTATCGTCACAGACGATCGATGCTAGCGATGCGCTAAACTCATTCGGTGAGAATAACCTCTATATGATGAGTAATATCTTCGATGTTGCTGCACCTGAGGCGATCACCATGAGCCATATCTTCACCTACCTTGAGTTGAGCGTTCAGGCTTCTGATATTTCAGATGAGTCACTCATCCTTGATAAGATCGTTATCGAGGGGTTGGCAAGCGGTAGCGCAACAATCGGATATGCTGATTCAGCTGTTGTAGCGAGCGAGAGCAGCACAACAATCACTATCGATGTAACAAACGGATCGGCTCTAACAAACGATACTGAGATCGTTATCCCAGTGGTAACCGCTCCATTCACAATCACAGAGGGTCAGACAGCAACCATCACTCTCTACTTCGAGAATGAGGAGTTTGTTATCATCGAGAAGAGCTACACAAGCGCAGGTGAGTATGCAGATGTTGTAGGACAATCTTATAATGCAGGTGAGTTCAACACCGTAAATGCACGCTTCTCAGTTAACGATGTTGAGGAGGAGGTTCTTCCTGAGGGTACATTCTATGCAGTGAAGATCGATGCAGAGACAGCTGTTCCATCAATGCAGACATGGACACTTCTCGACGAGACTATTACAGCGACATCAACCGACTCAGATACACTCTACTACCTAAAGGAGCTTATCAAGCAGGCACAGACATATGGTGACGGCGGTAACGAGGGTCCAATCCTTGTATTTGAGAATTTGACTATTCTCCCTAACTACCTGTTTAATACAATAGATCTCTCTGGTAAACCATTTGATGATAGCTTTGCTGGCTATAATTTCTCTGTTGAGCTACCTATTGCAACAACAATTGGACAGAGTACATTCGATGGATCTAATCTAACTGCAATCTATGCACCAGAGGTAACTACATTGAACTATGGTGGACTCTATAGAACCCAGCTAACAGAGCTAGACCTACCTAAGGTAACATCAGTTGGTAATGTCGGATTCGGAGATACAACAGATGTTCCAACTAAGCTCACCAGCGTTAAGCTAGGTCTAGAGGGTGATGGAGTATTGACAGTTACAAAGAACCCAACATTGGTTAACTCAGCATCGAACTCATGGTCAAGTACAACCTTGGAGATCAAACTTGCTGAGGGTTCAACAGCCTCAATAGATGGCGCTGCCATCACATGGGCGTCAGGCTATGTTACTACATTCAAGAGCATCAATGGCGAGGGTGAGACTGAAGAGGAGGATGAGACAGAGAAGCCAGAGACAGCCTATAACCTAGCTGATTTCGCAAGTCTATCTGCAGCACCATCAAGCAGTGAGTGGGAGATTTGGGATAGTTCAGCTACCTCAGCTGATGACTTTGCTGATTTGAGAAGTGCGGTTGTCACCTACGGTAGTAGTTATGATAGTGAGCTAGTTCTAACATTCACTAACCTTACATCACTACCCGATAATGCTCTTAGTACATATACCTATAGCGACTTCACCGGTGTTAACTTCTCTGTTAACTTTCCTGCGTTAACCTACATTGGTACAGGCGCATTCTATAATGCACCATTGACAGCTGTTACTGCGCCAATACTAGCAAACGCAAATACAACATGTTTTAGAGGAACAAGCGTTACATCTCTTGATCTACCTATGGTAACAGAGTTGGGAAATAACTTCATGCATAGCTGTAGTAGTTTGACTAGCCTAACTTTAGGTACAGAGGGAACAGGTGTTGCTACTACCAATGGAGCAACTGATCCATTTGGGCAGAGTACAGCAGATAACAAAGCATTATACTGTGCTAGAATTGATCTTTCAATTAAGATTGTTGAGGGTACAGATAGTAATATCTCAATTGACAGGAATGTATTTACCTATGATGGAAAGAGTACGGCTGCTTTGACCGCTACATTTAAGAGCATCAATGGTGATGATGGAACTGATGGTGGTGATGATGATGCAAGTGATGGATATAGCATATCAGACTTTGCTAGTATGACAACGGCTGCTGATCTGCCCGCAAGTTCAGATTGGACAATCATTGACTCATCAGTTACCTCAGATGATCTAGTTTCATTGGGTGCAGCTATTGTTCTTGCAAATGGCAACAGCATGACTCCAAACATCATCTTCTCTAACCTTCTCTCTATGCCATTGGGATTGGGAAATAGTGATAAGACTGCTGCATGTGCAGGATCGTTTACCGTTGAGTTGACAAAGGCAACAACTATTGAGCAGAATGCCTTTGCTTACTGTAGTGGATTGACAGCGCTCAAGGCGGAGAGTGTAACATCAATCGGTGCAACACCATTTAGGGAGACCGCTATTACGGAGTACTCATTCCCTGTAATAACAACCCTCTCAGCTCAGGCATTCAGATATGCTTATAGTACAAAGACAATCTATGCTCCAAAGGTAACTGTCATGGCAAATAATGTATTTGCAAATTTGACAACTGGAGGAACATTAGCATTGACAACCTTGACTTTGGGAACAGAGGGTGATGGACTTACTAGCACCTCAAATACTACAAACTGTCCATTTGGAGATGGTGAGACTAATATATCTGATATGACAGGAGTGACTCTAAATGTTAAGATCAATGGAGGGTCAAATGACTACTACTCTATTGCTGCTGATGGCGTAACGCTTAATGTAAACACTAGCTCAACAACATTTGGAAAGATCAATGTTGATGGCGAGAGCGGTGAGAGCGAAGAGAGCGAAGAAAGCGAAGAGAGTGGCGAGAGCGGAAGTACAGAGGAGGCTATCTCTATGACACTTGCTGAGATTAGTGCTACATCCTACCCAACCAGTAGTGTATGGTCTATCACGGACTATGATGCCACAGCTGAGACATATGCTGAGTTTGACAATTTAAGGTTGGCTATTACAGCTGCTAATGCAGCGGGAATATACCCACATGTAGTATTCCCTAACTTATTAACTCTTCCAATGTATGCATTCTATAACCATGATGGCGAATCTACTATTTCCGCAGCTAATGGCAGCTTTACCTCGACATTCTCTGTTGAATTTACTGTAGCTACACAATTTAATACAAGATCGTTCGTTTACGCCACTGGAGTGACCTCTATCACAGCGGATAAATTGGTAACATTAAATGGCGAGGCTATATTTGAGTCAACAACTGGTCTTACCAAACTTAAGTTACCTCAGATAACAACTATCGGAAAGAACTTCATTAAGAATTCGACGAATCTAGTATGGGTTGAGATAGGTAATGGCGCAGATTGTAGTGGCGTTAAGACTATTACAACAAGTGGTCAGCACATGAGCTTTGCAGCTAATGTAGATTTGAAGATCTTTGTAGATGTAACTAACACTCAGGGTATCTATGTTGATGGAAACAAGCTCTATTGGAATGATACTGCTTTCAATGAGACACAGGGAGCAGCTAGTTCAAACCCTATTGAGTTTAAGTCGATCAATGACGATAGCGCAGTTGAGCCTTAGTCGATAGAGTTAAAGATATAAATTAGAGTTAATGCGAGACGCCGTATCGATTGTGATATGGCGTCTCGCTAGTTATTATATAGCGGGTGGCTAACAATACTTCGCTTCGCTCAGCATGACAGTCCTTAGTAGTCTCTTTTATGAAGTTAGTTGCTCTACGATAATATCGAGTGTCAAAAGTTGCAAAAAAAATATTTTTTATATATTTTTGTCTAATATCAACAATAGAAAAGATGAAAAAAGCAATAATCATTCCAGTACTACTAATGTTTTCACCATTAGCAGCACAGCAGAGTTCGATAGAGCAGCTGCGCGCCGAGCAGCAGCAGAGGATGAACAGCATGAAAACAGAGTATAGCGATCGGGTCGATCAGATGCATAAGGAGTATGAGCAGTGGGTTGAGTTGATGAGGGAGGAGCATCAGGCGTTCCAGAAGAAGATCGCGCATAAATGGGGTGATGAGCAGGCTGTAGAGACAACTGCTAAGACTTGGGTAGAGTATAGCGATGATGAGTCGACACGTAGCATTGTCGACTTCGAGAGTGGAGAGGTGAAGGTGGAGGTGCTGCTCTCCGATAGCGACTTCGATAGCGAGGGTAATGTCCTCCCCGGGAGGATGGAGCAGGCGGTGGAGATGGCGCTCAGCAGCCGAGGACACACGATGGACTATCAGTCGGAGTATGAACCACGCAAGGAGGTGAGCAAAACTGCTATACTCGAAGATATGGTAGACCTATCAACGATAGCACCATCCAGCGCAGCCAAGACGACACCAAACGCCCCATCATCGCCTCAGAGCTACACCGCAACATCATCGTCACGTAGCTACTCATCTGGTGTAACCACCTCAGCGGCGGTATTGGGTGAGGCGCCACCAGTCTCAACAGGTGAGACGCCCAAGCCCAAATCGGAGTCAACCACAACAACAGTAGTAGAGACAATCCCAACTCCTGCCCCCGCAGCAGTGGAGAAAAAGGAGGTGAAGAGTGTAGCGACAAAGATTGTCGAGACGGTTAAGCCAACGGTGACAACACAGAAAAATAGCGAGGGTGAGACAAAAAAGGTCGCAACGATAGAGCTAAAGTTGGTTGACAACCACCTATCGAAGATGGCGGCAACCTACCGTCCTCTGGTGAGCAAGTACTCAGCGGAGTATGGTATCGATGAGCCGATAATCTACGCAATCATGGAGCAGGAGAGCGCCTTTAACCCAACGGCTAAGTCGTGGGTGCCAGCCTATGGATTGATGCAGCTTGTCCCCACATCGGGGGGACGCGACGCCTACAACTATGTTCACAAAAAAGATAAGATCGTCTCGGGCGACTACCTCTTCGAGCCGGCAAACAATATCGAGTTGGGTGCGGCATATTTTAAGATTCTCAAGACACGCAACTTCCACAAGGTCACCGACCCCGAGTGTCAGCTGCTCTGCATGGTTGCGGCGTATAACTGCGGTGCGGGAAATGTGAGCCGAGCAATAACAGGAAACACAAACCTAACCAAGGCGATCCCCGAGATCAACAAGATGAACTACGATCAGCTATATAGCCACTTCAGGAAGAATCTACCAGACGAGACAAAGGACTATATATATAAGATCACAAGAAATATTAAAAAATACTCTTCAAAATAATGAAAAAATTTACAATTTTATCGCTACTAGTCTCTCTATTCGCGCTAACGGTAAATGCTCAGGAGGAGCAGAGGGTCTCAGCGAAGCATGAGGCAAAGGTTGAGAAAAAGGCAGCTAAGGGCGAGGAGTATCGTCGCAGCTCTCTCTGTATGATTATGATCGAGGATCCATCGATGCCTAAGAAGGATGTCATTCGTGAAGCCTTCTTTGCAGCTGAGACACCGAGTAAATACAACGACCACAATGTAGGTAAGCGAGCATTCTCAATCACCGATATAAAGGTCAATCCAGATGATATAAGGAGACTAGCGGAGGCTGAGATGGCGGGACGTATAGCGGAGAAGATGGCTGTGGACTACGCTGCGACTGGAAATGCACCAGCTGCGGTAGCCTCTAGTGGTTCTATTAACACAGCTAATGTAGATGAGGTGGCTGTTAAGGCTCTGAAGTTTATGGGCGATCAGGATCTTGCGTATGAGCTTGTGCGCAAATGGTTCTTCGATCAGAGTAGTGGTAAGAATACAATGGATCTTGTTCAGCTGCGCGGATTGGTGGATGCCTCGGCAGCCTCAATTGCAGATACAGAGACCGCTCTTGATCCTAAGGGTCTCTTGATGGATGCTGGTGTCGATCTTGTTAATAATACATTTGTTGTAGCTTCACGATTCAAATATATGAGCAAGGATGAACTCTTTGCTGAGATTAGTGCTATATCTCTAGCTGTAGCTAAAGAGCTAGATAAAAGGAATGGAAATGAGTTAGCCTCATTAGCAGCAAAGACTACATTGATTGCAGTCAAGGCTGCAATGGGTGATGGTTACTTCGTTCGTAGCAACTCGTTCCTTTTCCAGCTACATTGGGATGAGGAGGTTGAGAATAGCGTTTGGAATTCATGGGATAGTCCTGCGGATTGGATAGCAAACAAGGATAAGTTCACCCTTAAATATATCGGAATGGAGAAGGGATGGGCAAATACAAAGGCTGGAATCTTCTCTAACTTGCCTGAAGGTCAGCTTGTTAGAGCAGCGACTGTTAATGCAATGAACAATGTGTTGGCAAAGTTGGAGAAGAGGTATGAGGTCTTTAAGACTAAGGTCCCTCTAATGGTCTACAACCCACCAGTGCCAGAGGATAGTGGCAAAAAGAAAGCGCCAAAGGTGGAGCAGGTTCTATATGCAAAGATCGGAGTTAAAGAGGGTCTCTCAGGTGGTGAGAAGTTCGAGGTGTTGGAGGCTAAGCTAGATAAAAAGACTGGTGTTACAACCTACTCTAAAAAGGGCGTAATTAAAGTCTCTAAAGGCAAGGTGTGGGATAATACATACAACCCAGAGAAGGGTTATGACCAGCATGTTGAGGAGTTGGCTGTGGGCGAGATGCCTAAGAATGCTACCTACTTCGATGGCGGTAAGGCTAGCTTCTACGAGGGTTTGTTACTTCGTCAGATAAAGTAGAGATGTAATAGCCCCTATAGAGGGGATAATGAGAGGGTTCTATTGCGGAACCCCTCTCTTTTTTATTCAAAATATTGTATTTTTGGAAAAAAAATGGTATACTTGCAGTGACTGAATAAATAGAATTAGTATGAAAAGAGTTATTATAGCCATTCTATTGATGGCAATGCCCTTCGTTGTAGATGCACAGAAGAAGGCACAGAGGGAGGCGGACAATGATACCGCGCAGTGGAGATATGAGATTGAGAGGGTCGACCTTCGCGGAACAGGTGTAGTTGGCGATGGCACTGTTGTCCCAATTAAGGTGTGGAGCTTCTCTGAAAAGCCTGAGGTTGCACAGGCGCAGGCATATAAAAATGCAGTCCACGGAGTGATCTTTAAGGGTGTGCCGATGTTGGGACGTGTTCCGGGAATAGATCCATTATGTCCCAATTTAGCAGTTGAGACGCAAAATGCAGAGTACTTCAGAGCATTCTTTGCAAATGGCGGTCCATATATGCGCTTCTGCTCAAATTCAGGCAAGGGTATCAACACCTCTACTTTGAAGATCGATAAAAAGACCTATAAGGTGGGTGTGAATGTCATAGTCAATGTCGAGGCGCTGCGTCAGGAGTTGGAGCGCGCAGGTGTAATCAAAAAACTAGGAGGAAGATTCTAATATGAAAAGAGTAGTTCTAACACTTATGCTAGCATTGGTGGCGCTAGCAGGATTTTCGCAGGCAAAGAAGCCATCAATCATGGTTGTTCCGAGCGAGGTGTGGATGACCCGCCATGGCTATATGAATGAGGTGGAGCTGAATGGTGTTAAGCAGCAGATCCCCGACTACAAGAGGGCATTGAGCAGTAATGGTGATCTGTTGATCGCAATCACTAAGTTTGGCGAGATGATGGCTTCACGTGGCTACCCACTAAAGGATCTTGCAAGTGTGTTACGCTCGCTACAGACACAATCTACCGAGGAGATGTTTATTGGTGAGGCTGAGGGCGGAGTAGCCAAATCATCTCTCGATATGTTGCGTGAGACGGCAAAGGCTGATATTGAGATCCACCTAACATGGCTCATCAATACGCAGGGTCCAAAGAGGAGTCTTACTGCCAACTTCCAAGGTATAGATACATATACAAACAAACAGATTGCGGCAGCATCGGGGACAGGAAATCCAACATCCAGCACCGAGATCCCCGTGTTGTTGAGCGAGGCGGTGATAGTGAACATGAATAAGTTCTGCGCACAGCTAGAAGCCCACTTTGATGATCTCTTTGATAACGGTCGCGAGATCTCGCTACAGTGTCGTCGTACAAACAGTTCAGACATCAACTTCGATAGCGAGGTGGGTGGAGATATTCTAAACTTCATCATCGAGGATTGGGTTGCAGCAAATACCGTTCAGGGGCGATTCAACACCACCGATGCAACGGAGAATGTGATGAACTTCGAGCAGGTGCGTATACCGCTAGAGATAAATGGTCGACAGATAGATGCACGCTCATGGGCTAGAAACCTACAGCGTGAATTGATGACAAAACATAAGATTAGAGTTAAGCTAGATACCCGTGGTTTGGGTCATGCATATCTGCTGATCGAGGGTGGAATGTAATAAACTGAGATGATGAAGAGATTACTATCACTAGCGGTAATGGTTGCGATGAGCCTATCCGCATATAGCCAAAGTGTGTTGAGTACCAAAGAGATGGTCTCAATCACCCCGGTGCTAGGCTCGGAGATTCAACTCCCAGAGCAGGGGAAGAAGATGTTAAGCCAGAAACTCACCCAGATAACTACTCAGAATGGTTTTGGTGCGACACATGGGGGCGGAATAGTCCTCACTGCAAATGTGGTAGTTATGAACTCTCAAGCTACAGCTACTGTACCCCCAATGATTGCCGTGGAGGCGGAGTTGTCGTTGGTCCTGCTCAATATCAGTGAGAAGATTATCATCGATGAGCTAACTATCCCTCTTCGCGGAATAGACTCAAACAAAGATAGGGCTTTGATAAAGGCTATCAACACCCTCTCTCCACGCTCTACCGAGGTGCGTAGGTTTATGACCAATTGTCGAACAAAGGTCCTCGACTACTACACCACACGCGTGCCAATAATCATAGCTAATGCCAACTCATTAGTTGAGAGAAGGGAGTACGATCAGGCGATGGCTATACTTGCCACCATCCCCAACACGGTGGATGAGTACCCGGTGATTGCCGATATGATGGTTGAGATCTATATCAAGAGGCTCGATATAACTGCAACAGATATTATAAATAGAGCGCAGCTGATGGAGAGTCGCGGAGAGTTCAACAACGCCATGGAGGCGCTGCTCAGAGTCGATCAGTCGAGTACACTCTACCCAACGGCACTCAAACGCATTGAGTCTATTCAGCAGAGAATTAGTGATGCCGAGAGAAAGAGGGTCGAGGAGCAGATCGCAGCTAAACAGCGCGAGATGGATAGTGAGCTGGCGCAGATGAAGGCGCAGTTGCAGGGTGAGCATGATGAGGCGATGAAGCAGATGCAGCTCAACTAAGCTATGGAGACGACCAAAGAGCCTAACCCTCAGCAGGAGTTGGGGATAATAGAGAGTGTCAACCTGTGGCTTAGGGGACTGTTTAAATAATTTTTGCTATGAGACTATTGAGTATAATATCGGCAGCGGCGCTGCTACTCACCATAACAGCTGCTGAGGCGAAGATAAAGGTTGTTGATTCAAGCGAGAAGAGGGTCCCGGTATGGGTCAATGATGCGCAGAGTGACTATATAATCACCCAATCTATCCGCGGCGATATTGAGTCAGCCAAGGATGAGTGTATACGTAATGTGCGCGATCAGATTATCAACTCTGTTGCGCAGAATGTAATCACCTCTAATAGCAACCTTTTGGGGCAGAGGACAGAGAACGGCAAGACGGAGATGATAGATAGCTTTGTCTCGATGAGCGAAGCTCAATCGGCTAATCTTCCCTTCCTAAAGGGTATCTCGATGACCAAGGTGGAGCAGTCATATTGGGAGAAGAGGGTCGAGAGCGATACCAATGAGGTAACCTACCTCTACACCATCATGTACCCATTCAGCAAGGGGGAGCTAGAGTCAATAATCGCAGAGTTTGAGAGGCGTGACCGTGAGATACAGAGCAAATACGACCAGCTGGCAAAGGACTTTGCTAATATCACCTCGGTGGTAGATGTGGATAGGGCAATAGCTGAGTTAGATAATATGGAGGCGTACTTCTTCGATAAGGTGAGGCTCACCTCGGCAGTAACACTACGCGATAACTACCGTGCGGTATACCGCTTAATATCTATCAGAGAGGTGAGCAACGAGCTAGGAGAGTATAGGTTTGAGTTTATCTATAACAATCGCCCGATAGAGGTGTCGAGCAAGCCAAAGGTGACTTCAAAAACACTCTCGGAGATGAGGGTAGAGCCTGAGGGTAGCTGCTGGTGTGTCTACTACAACTACGATGCATGCGATCCTGATGAGATGAATCAAGCAACAATAACCTCTTATGTCGGTGGAAATAGGTTGACGCAGATGCTTTATGCCGATCTAAAGGGTGCAACTATCTCAATACGTCCCGCTGATAAGATTAACCTTCGCGGTGTACTCACTGGAGATCAGTCGGTCGAAAATCTAGAGATTAGACTATTTGTCGATTGCGACCTATCACAAACGGTACGTGTATACCAAATAACGCTCAATATACCTAGCCTCAGCTCTCCAATCTTTATGGATGGGATAGAGATAGATATTAATGGCAAGGGGCGCAAGAGCCTTGTTATCAACCATAAGGAGAAGATAGGTATTGCCAAGAGCCAAAGCGGAAGGTTGGGTCTAGCGAGTGGAGAGTTAAATATTATGGATAGCAAGGGGACAAGTCGTCAGATCAAGCTATCATTGCCATATTCATGTAACTGGTAAAAACAATAAATAAGATGATGAACAAAATTTTTAAACTATTTCTTGCTACAGCAGCTGTGGCAATGACATTCACCGCAACTGCGCAGATGAGCGGAAAAGAGCTTTCAAAAGAGCTTAAGGACAGGGTTGAGAAGGATTGCCGTAAGGATGCTAAGCAGCTAGAGAAGGATGGCTGGAGAACAGCTCCCGGCGCGCTATCGCTAGAGAAGCAGCTTCAGATAACCCGCTATGCAATGCTTGACAAGACAAGCGAGGGTGCAGATGTATACTCTACCGCTACACACATCGTAACAGCAGCAAACTACTCAATCGCTAAGGGCATGGGACAGAGCCGCGCAAGCAACGAGCTAGCAGCAAACCTTAAGAACGAGGTTAAGGAGATGGTGGAGAACTCAATGGCTAACCAAGGTGTTACACCACAGGAGATGGAGGCTGTAGATCAGTTCCTGTCTAAGTCAAGCTCAACAGCATCGGCTAAACTACAGGGTGTAAAGACCACATTTGAGGCTACTCGCGACAAAGGTGGTATGGTGGAGTATCAGGTGACAATAGTTCTCAAAAAGGCTGAGGCTATCGAGCAGCTTAAGGCAGCGATGGAGAAGGCAATGAAGAGCGAGAACTCAGCTGCGTTGTGGTCAAAGGTTGAGGGTGCATTTTAATTTAAACGATAAATATCGACTATAGATAGTCGTGGTGAGCGAAGCGACGTATCTTGCATTGTCAGTGTGAGATGGGTCGCTTCGCTCACCTTAAGATACAAAGTCATCAAAAATAGAGGGAGAAGGATGAGACTTACACCACCTAAATTTATAAAACGATTACTACCCAATCTAGAGTGGCAGATAGATAGCGAGGACTCAATCTATATTACATTTGATGATGGACCGACACCGGGAATCACCGAGTGGATAATATCTACACTCAACCAGTATGACGCCAAAGCAACATTCTTTATGCTGGGGCGTAACGTGGAGATGTACCCCGAACTGTATAGAAAGGTTATCGACGCAGGACACAGAGCGGGTAACCATACCTACTCACATATGCGCGGAATAAACTACTCCCTTGAGAGATATGTCGAAGATACAGAGTTTGCCGAGAGCCTAATCAAGAGCAACCTCTTTCGACCCCCATATGGTCTTATTACCCCCTCGCAAGCACGATTCATCGCCCAACGACATAGGATCATAATGTGGGATGTACTCTCGCGTGACTACTCAAATCAGGTGTCTCCCAAAACATGCGCACGTTCAGTAATCAAATATATGCGCCCCGGATCAATAATCGTGTTCCACGATAGCGTCAAAGCATTCCGAAATATGAGCTATGCCCTGCCTATAATCCTCCGCAAAGCAAAAGACCTGAACCTCCATTGTCGAGTTATAGAGTGATGGTTTGCTTGTGAGCAAGCATCAAGGGCTGCCTTCGGCGACCGGGGTGACCCCCGGGGGACTGTCGAAAAACTTTGTTTTTCTTCTCTGTTGCGCTTTTGGGCTTATAACTTCGTTATAAGATTTTAGAGGTCATATTTTTTTAGCTCAAGTAAACTTGGCTAAAAAAATATGACCTCTAAAATTTCACAAACATCTTTCTGATGTTTGTACCAAAAGCGAATTGGCAACTATGGCAAAGTTATTTCCATCGGAAATGCAGATTGCAGATAGTTTTGCTGTCTCCTCTGTCATGCTGAGTGCAGCGAAGTATCTCGCAAGATCAATCAAAGAAAAGACCTTGCGAGATACTTCGCTGCGCTCAGCATGACAGGGAGAGGGGGCAATTGGGGGGAGATGCACCTCTGTAGATAATGTTTACGACAGACCTTTCGTTTTGGACCCAAATACCTTTAGGTGTTTGAAAGTTTATATGCCCATCAGCTTAGTCAAGTTTACTTGAACTAAGTTGATGAGCATATAAACGTAAGAGCGAAGCTCAAAGGTCCAAAATGCAAGAGAAAAGAGATGCAAAGCATCTCGCTAGCCCCGCGGGTGGCAACCCGCCCGTCGGAGACAGCCCCCGGTGCTTGCTATAAAGAGATTAAGAAGAGC
>JBCQTG010000010.1:0-43337 GCA_047178765.1 Rikenellaceae bacterium
TCTTGAACGAACGCGCACCGTAAGCCTACGAGATGATCTGGTGTCCCATACATATACCGAAGATTGGAACTTGTCCCCTTAGCTGCTTTACCAACTCAATAACTGGGGTTACATTCTCGGGGTTGCCCGGTCCGTTAGAGAGAAATACTCCATCGGGTTTCAACGACATGATCTCCTCCATCGATGTGTTGTAGGGGACGATAGTGACGTTACAACCCTTCTCATTGAGCGAGCGGATGATGTTGTGTTTGATTCCACAATCTATCGCCACAACACTGTAGTGGTTGTTCGCCGTACGCGAGAACCACCTCTTCTTGCAGCTCACTCTAGAGACCATATCTGTAGGCATCTCATAAGCCTTGATCCTCTCCAAAGCCTCCTCCAATGGGGTGTCAGCATTGGTAATCATGATCTTCTGTGAACCCTCATCGCGGATGATTCTGGTCAACTCGCGGGTGTCGATACCCTCGATAGCTGGGATCGAATGCTCCTCAAAGACCTCATTGAGGGTCTTAGTGTAGCGGAAGTTCGATGGAGAGTCGTTGTACTCTCTAACGATCATTCCTCCGATAGTGGGGAACTTGGTCTCGTAATCCTCATCCGCTGTTCCGTAGTTACCTATCAATGGATAGGTCATCACCACCATCTGGTCGGTGTATGAGGGATCAGAGAGAATCTCCTGATACCCCACCAACGAGGTGTTAAAGACGATCTCGTTGATTGCCTCACGATCCGCTCCAAAGCCGTAGCCATAGAACTCACGACCATTCTCTAGAACAATTTTTTTGTTGTACGGTTTCATATGTAATTATTTATCTTTTTTTCTTACTCTCTATAGGCAACCTTGCCACCAACAAGTGTCGCCTTTACTCGACCCTTGACCACCATCCCCTCCATAGGTGTAGCCTTGCCCATCGACAAGAACTCCGCAGGGTTGATAGTATACTCCTCATCGAGATTGATAGCTACCAGATCTGCTGGTGAACCAACCTCTACCGCCACCTTAGGCAGCTTAAATAGTTGTCGCGCTCTGTAAGCCATTGCATCCATCAACCTATCGAGGCTAATCACCCCCTCACAAACTAGGTGTTTGTAGAGCGAAGCGAAGGAGAACTCTATCCCAACAACTCCAAAGGCGCTCTTCGCCAACCCTCGACTCTTCTCCTCGGCTGAGTGGGGTGCGTGGTCGGTAGCGATAAGATCGATCGTTCCATCCCTCAACCCCTCAATCAATGCCGCCCTATCCTCTGCCGAGCGGATTGGTGGGTTCATCTTAAATCGCCCCTCCTCCTTTAGATCCATATCTGTGAGTAGTAGGTAGTGTGGCGCCACCTCGCAGCTAACCTTTAGCCCCTTTGCCTTCGCCTCTCTCACCAACGCTACACTCTCTTTGGTCGATATGTGGCATACATGGTATTGACACCCTGTCTGCTCTACTATCTCTATATCTCGTTTTACATGGAGCCACTCACTCTTTGAGTTGATCCCTCTATGTCCATTTGCCTTTGCATACTCACCATCGTGAATATATCCGCCATTAAGCTCCTCGTTTGCTTCGCAGTGTGCTACTATCGGCATATCTAACTCCTTAGCCTTGACCATCGCCTGATGCATTAGCTCACCGCTTTGTACTCCGCGTCCATCGTCTGAGAAGCCGCCAACCATAGGTGCAATTGAATCAAAATCAACCAACTCACCCTCGCCCAACTGTCCCATGGTTATCGAAGCGTATGGGATCACATTCACCACACCATCACGTTTGATAGCTGCCAGCTGCACCTCTACATTCTCCACTGTGTCGGGTGTAGGATTGAGGTTTGGCATTGTGAAGAGCGTAGTCACCCCTCCGCGTGCCGCAGCTCTCGAACCGCTAGCGATTGTCTCCTTATACTCAAAGCCCGGTTCACGTAGATGAACATGTGCATCTACGAAGCCCGGAAGGATTGTGCAGCTATCAACTCTCACCACCTCATCGCCCACTGAAGTCTGCACATCAACATCAACACCTACCTCTACAATCACGCCATTATCGATGGCTACTCCGCCATCGACCACACCTTTTGGGGTGAGTGATTTTACCTCTGCTCCTATTATATAGATTTTTCCCATAGCTTTGTACCTAGTATATTTGAAATCTCGCTGCTTCGTAAGAGAGCGTTGATAGGTGGATGAAATTTAAAAGATGGCGTAGAGGACTGTGAGAGGGCGTACTCAATGTACGTGACCGATCAGACATCTGCGGTATCTTTGAAATTTCGCCGCCTTTCGACGATCTCAGCAAAAAAAAAGTAACCAAACGGTTACCCTATATGAATAAAAAAAACAACTCTCCACCATCGTTTGCTGTTTGGTGTTGAGCTGCTCCATATATATTATCCCATTGCTTCATCATTCTACCTATTATCTCCGCAAAGG
The DNA here is from genome assembly GCA_047178765.1 of Rikenellaceae bacterium. Lineage (GTDB taxonomy): Bacteria > Bacteroidota > Bacteroidia > Bacteroidales > Rikenellaceae > Alistipes. The sequence goes on from JBCQTG010000010.1 coordinate 2,416, forward strand.
TAAAAATAATATTTTTATTACGCAAACAATTTGAATTAATGATTTTTTTTAATTTCGGAGAGGGGCGATAGTGGATTAAAGGATCTGTTTTCTCCCTGATCGAATGATCTATTTTGTAGAAAAAAATACGACAAAAGATTATAAATAAAAAAAAAAGTGTAAATTTGCATCTATATACCAAATAAACAATTAAAATCAATGATGACTAATTTAAAAAGAGCGGTAGCAGCTCTATTGCTATCGACGTGTGTCGTTCTGCCAACTACAGCAGCAGAGAAGTACAAGGCTGAGTGGAGTGATCTCGATCGCTACCCACAGGCGGAGTGGCTCAATCGTGATAAGTTCGGAATCTACTGGCATTGGGGTATACCATCTATCTCTGGTGTTGCAGGATGGTACGGAAGAATGATGTATCAGCCAAATAATGAGGCGTATAAAGAGCATAGCAAGGTCTATGGTGATCCAGCTCAGTTTGGCTACAAAGATCTAATCAAACTCTTTACTGCCGATGGTTTCAGTGCTGAGGAGTGGGTGGATAAGGCTGATCGTAGCGGTGCGAGATTTGTTGTTGCGATGGGTGTTCACCACGATGGTTTCCAGATGGGTAAGACTAAGCTCACTCGTTGGAACTCTGTAGATATGGCTCCCCATATCGATATTATCGGTGAGCTACAACGCGAGGCGCAGAAGAGGGATATGAAGTTCGGAGTATCGAGCCACCTTGCATTCAACTGGGAGTTCTTCTCACTATCTATGTATCCAGATAAGTTCGATGCTAAAGAGGCTCCAGATCTATACAATATTCATGACCCTAAGGGTGAGCCATCACCTCAGTTTGCTAAGCTATGGTACAAGCGTACCAAGGAGATGATCGATAACTATGATCTTGACTTCTTGTGGTTCGACTTCGGAACTAAGGAGCGCGCATTCTGCGATAAGCTAACTGCACAGATCACTGCCGACTTCTACAACCAATCGGTGAAGAAGGATAAGCAGGTTGCACTAGCGGCGAAGATCGGTTTCGACAATATGGAGAGCCTAGTCTTTGATGTTGAGCATGGTAAGTTTGCATATACTCGCGATAATATGTGGATGGCTGATTGTACAATGAACTACAAGTGGTTTAATATCCGCCGCCCTGAGGATCAGTACTCGATCTCTGGTGAGTATTGGACACACCACCTAATCGATATTGTATCGAAGAATGGAACACTCCTCCTTAATATGGGACCAAATGCCGATGGATCGTGGGTTCCTGAGTGGGAGGCTGAGCTACTTAGCATGGGTGACTGGCTTAAGGTTAATGGCGAGGCGATCTATGAGACAACACCTTGGCACCGCTTTGGTGAGGGAGTATCGTTTGGTGGCGATGGATTGGCTCACCTTATGGATGACCAGCTATCGGAGCATGATGTGCGTTTTACTCGCAAGGGTGATACACTATACGCTATCGTCTGCGGATGGAGATCAACACCTATACGTATCAAGTCGCTAGGATTTGATGATCTAGCTGGCTCGAAGATCAAGAGTGTAACGATGTTAGGAACAGATAAGAAGGTTAACTGGGTGCAGCGCGATGATGCACTATCGATCACCTTCCCATCACACAAGTTCGGAAAGTATGCCTACACATTCAAGATCGAGGGTGAGAACCTCTTCCCTGAGCGTAAGGAGTATGTAGAGATCGATATTCCGACAGCTACAGCCGATGGTTCACTTACAGGTGTTCGCGAGGTGCGTGTAGTGGCTAACGATACCCGCGCACTTGAGATGGCGGAGATCTATGTTGTAGGAACGCTAGGAAATGGTAAGGCTCACAACTTAGCTCGTTTTGGTACACCAATTAGCTCAGGTACACTACCGGGAATGGGTGCAAACCTAGCCTTTGATAACCATGTGAATGGAAACCGCAAGGTGGGTACAATAGCTCAGACTGAGAGTGGCAAGAATGCATACTTAGGTCTTAAACTTGATAAAGCAGCTAAGGTAGATCGTGTACATCTATTTACTGAGATGAACTCTCGTAAGGACATTATCGAGAACTGTACACTTCAGGTATATGATGGCAATGGTAAGTTGCTTCTAAACAAACCTGTTAAGGAGATGGTGAGCGACTCTACAAATCCATATGCTGATTTTGGTGTTGAGTAGAGTGTAGTGGTGGTGACGCCTCACCTTATGGTGGAAATATAAATAGCAACTAGATTAGGCGGGGGGGTGACCTCTTTGCTTGATATGCTAAACAAAATGAAGTATCTTAAAGTCTCTGTATAGGGGCATTTTGAGGTACTTTGTTTTGCTTGTATGATATATGTAGTGAGACAGTGTTCTTTAATTTAACGTGAGTTCGATAATTATCGAACTCGACCGCTGAAGGAGCGTTAGCGACTAAGTCCCCTCCCCTAGGGAGGGGGTTTGGGGGTGGGGTAAGGTATTAAAGAGGGCTTTAAAAGCCCTTAACGTGAGTTTGAAAGTAAGAAAACTCACAAAATTGATGGCAATAATAAAATAAAAAAGTGAGTTTTCTTATTTTTGAACTCACGTTAATTTAAGTTATTTTATTATTTGTAAATATGTATTTTTTATGTAAGTTTGCATGATATGATATAACTCGATTTAAACTGAATAAAATTATGAAAGCATTTGTCTCTTGGAGTGGTGGTAAAGATTGCTCATTTGCCCTATATAAACATCTCGAAAGTAATCCAGATACCGAGATTGTTACCCTTTTAAATATGAACCGTATTGAGACTCAGAATGCACACCGAGTATCAGAGGAGCTGCTTCTTGCGCAGGCGGAGGCTATGGGGGTTCCGCTTCGACGCGAGACGGTTGATGATAGTCGTGAGTATGCCTACTCTTTCCATAAAGCTATCCGTAGATTGATTGATGAGGAGGGTGTAGAGTGTGGAATCTTTGGTGATCTATATCTTGAGCCACACCTTACATGGATACGCGAGCAGTGTGCATTGATGGGAATCACTCCGATATTTCCTCTGCTTAATATCGATGTGCATGATCTCTATAAGGAGTTTGTGGCGGTAGGATTCAAGTCGCGTGTTGTTGCGGTGAGGTTGACACACCCTCTACAGTCGCTCCTTGGTCAGGATCTCAATATGGATAACTACGAGGAGATGATCCGTATTGATGGTTTTGATGTGTGTGGCGAGAATGGAGAGTTTCACTCATTTGTCTATGATGGTCCCAATTTCAAACACCCCGTGAAGCTAATCGTGGAGAGCGAATATACAAGTGCTAAACACCATGGGTACTATATGGGGGTCGAAAAATAGATCGATTCCGAAAATATAGCCTAAAACGTTTGGAATATCAACATTAAAGGTGTACATTTGCCAAGCATTTGGTCTCTGTAGATATGATAAAACCGGGTATTATGCGCATAATGCGTTGGTTTGATGATATATCGAAGAGTTAAAAGGGAATTGGGTGAGATGCCCAAACAGCTCCCGCTGCTGTAATCTCCATCCTATGGTTACGACCAATAAGGAAGTTTTTGATCTTTTCATTAATAGCCACTGACTAAGTATGGTTGGGAAGGCTCGATCAAAAAAGGAGCAAGTCAGAAGACCTGCCGAGTTGCTTTTAGTGGTTTTTTGTAGAACTCGGGAGAGGTTCTGAACTAATTTCACATGGCTACGTGTGTGTGTTCTGTTTTGCTATGCGCACCGTATCCATCTCTACCCCTGTTTACTGCAAAATAGTTATTATTTTTGGTAAACTCATTTTTAATGAAAAAAAAAGACTTTCTGCTCCTAAACGTTGCCCTTTTTACGGCGATTGGAGCATCATCAGCTGAGGAGATCTTGGTTGATAACACACTATCGATCGATGATGTGGTAGTGACAGCTACGGGAACACCTCGCCTACTAAAGGAGACCCCAGAGGCTATTCAGGTATTCTCTGCAACCGACATTGAGCGTACCTCGGCAGTGACCCTCGATGGCGCTTTAGAGAAGCTATCATCATCGTTCACAGTTCATACCAATGGTATGGGAACATCGGTCAACCTCAATGGAGTGGAGGATGACTACTTTATCTACTTGGAGAATGGTCGTAAGATCAACGGAGATAATGTATTCTCACGTATCGACCTCTCTAGGGTTAAACGTATTGAGATCATGTCGGGTGCTGCGGCTACCCTCTATGGTTCAAATGCTATTGGCGGAGTAATCAACATCATCACATATGATGACTCTGATCCAACAGGTGTGAATGCAACCAGCACCACTAGCTACAACGGTTATGGTCGCTTGACACAGTCGGTAAATGTGGATGTTAAGAGCAAGAAGCTCACCTCTCAGACCTCATATCGCTTCCAGAAGTCAGATAGCTGGCAGCTAAGCGATCAGTCACTAAGTACCAAAGGGGTGTACTCTGAGACGACAGATGATGCCTTTGATGGTTACTCAAATAATCTGCTCAATCAACACTTCTATTACAATGTAAATGATAAGTTGGAGCTGTCAGCCTATGGTTCGTACTACGATAATCTATCTGATAGGACATATGATTATCATAAGTATAATCTTCACCATGAGAGTTATGGATATGGTGCTGGCGCTAAGTATAAGATTAGTGATAATAGTATGCTTGTTGCGGACTTCACATCGGATAACTACACATCATCGTATATCTACTTCAAGGACTCTGGTGATTTTGAGTATGGCGATGAGGATCTGAAAAATCGTACCTACTATCACAATGCAGATGTAAAGGGTATTTTTCAGCTTGGAAAGATGAATCGATTGACCGCCGGAGCAGAGTATACGCTCAACACCCTTTATGATCCAGATGACTATCTTATCTATAGCAAGATCTATACGACTGAGTTATATGCTCAGGATGAGCTGTCGTTGTTTGAGAATTTGCAGGCTACGGTTGGTGTGCGCTATACATACAATAAACTCTTTAAGAGCAATGTAACACAAAACGCCTCGTTGCTATATAATCTAGGTAAATTCAGCTTTAGGGCGACATATGCAACGGGTTATCTGATCCCTTCGCAGGGTGATCTATATGCATCGACATATACAAGCACTAAGGAGACCCTTACACGTAATAATGAGGATCTTGATCCTGAGAAGAGTGTCTACTTCTCGTTTGGTACAGAGTTTACAAATAGGTGGCTCTCGCTCTCTGCCTCAATCTTCCACAATAAGATCAATGATATGATCGCTTATAAGTCTCTTGATCTCAGTGAGGCTACAGCGGAGGAGTTGGCTGCATACCCCGATATGGAGGAGCTGAATGAGAAGTATAATACTCGTGCGGAGGTGCTTGGTGTGAATGCAAGTGCAAAGATCTACTTCGGTGCGGGACTATCATTAAAGGCAAACTACACCTATCTCGACTCATTTGATTTCGACAATAGAAGCCCAATAGACAAGAGTGTTGAGCATACTGCTGTTATCAATGCCAATTGGGGAAAGCAGTGGAATAACTATCGACTAAATATCAGCATCGATGGACAATACAACTCATCGATGTACTCAGCCTTTTATAGTGGTGTTCAGGGGGAGATTCCAGACTATACACTGTGGGATATTACCACCTCGCACTCATTCAAACTCAATAATGGAGTTGTTATTGAACCAACTATCGGAATTCAAAATATCTTTGATTATACCGATGACAGACCCATTAACAGCTACTATGCAACGCTTACTCCCGGCAGATCGTTATATTTGAGTCTAACACTAAGATTTTAGCCCTAATTATTTTGCCGATCACATAACTTAGTTTACCTTTGTATAAAATAGAATATAGATGAATCGAGGAGAGATAATTGTGGTCGGCATAGGTCCGGGAGATAAGGAGGAGATCACCCCTGAGGTGATGAGTGCCTTGAAACAGTCGGAGGTGATAATTGGATATAAGTACTACTTCCAATTTATCACCCCCTATATATCAGATGGTGTCGAGTGTATCGATACGGCGATGAAGCAGGAGTCTGCGCGTGCGGAGGCGGCATTTGAGTATGCAGAGAGCGGAAAGCGTGTGGCTGTGATAAGTTCGGGTGATGCTGGTATATATGGTATGGCACCGCTAATTCTAGAGATGAAGTATGATCGTGGTAGTGATGTCGATGTTGTTGTCCTGCCCGGAATATCGGCATTTCAGAAGGCAGCATCGTTGCTTGGCGCCCCTATAGGACACGATATGTGTATTATATCGATGTCTGATCTGATGACCCCTTGGGAGGTTATCGATCGACGGATTCATGCAGCAGCCTCGGCGGACTTTGTTACCGCGATATATAACCCTAAGAGCAACGGGCGTTATTGGCAGCTACACCGTCTACGTGAGATATTCTTGGAGTATCGTGCAGATGATACCCCCGTTGGATATGTCAGAAATGGGGGTCGTAAGGATGAGTGTGTAGTGTCGACTACACTTAGAGATCTCGATATTGACGATGTTGATATGTTTACGGTGATACTAATTGGTAACTCACAATCCTTCACCGCTCCCGACTCAAAGATCATCACACCGCGAGGGTACTATAGAGATCGAGGTGTTGAGGATGGTGGGGTAGGGCAGCAGATAATGATACGTAGCTTCAAGACGATTGAGTCTGAGCTTAAGAGTCGAGATATTGATCTCGATCGTAAGTGGGCGCTTCTGCATGCTATACATACAACGGCTGATTTTGATATGGAGAGTATCCTCTATACCGATAGAGGGGCTGTTCAGGGTATCTATGATGATATTAAAGAGGGTCGTTTAAAGTGCATCATAACAGATGTGACAATGGCGCAGTCGGGTATACGTAAGGCGGCACTGGAGCGTTTGGGGGTTGAGGTTAAGTGCTATCTCCATGATCCGAGAGTTGCTGATATTGCCTCGAATAGTAAGATCACACGTACGCAGGCTGGTATTCGCCTAGCTGTAGAGGAGCATCCCGATGCACTCTATGTCTTTGGTAATGCACCTACAGCACTCATAGAGCTTTGCTCTTTGATGCGTAGAGGTGTGGCGGTGCCACGAGGTGTTGTGGCATCTCCTGTGGGTTTTGTAAATGTTCGTGAGTCGAAGTATATGATTAAGAGCTTTGAGCAGACTCGAAAGATAATTGTCGAGGGTCGTAAGGGGGGAAGTAATTTAGCGGCAACGTTGGTCAATGCTATCCTCTCACTGGATGATGCCAAATCTATGCGACCCGGTAAAGAGGTATAGAATGAAGTTCTACATAATAGGAATAGATGATAACTCTCAACCTCGATTAGGAGCCGAGGTTGAGAGTATTGTATATAGGGGTAAGATCTTCTCAGGCGGTATTCGCCATCGTCAGATTGTCGCTAATCTGCTGCCACCTGATGTTGAGTGGATAGATATTACACCACCTATGGAGCAGCTTATGGAGCGCTATCGATCTTATGATGAGGTTGTTGTCTTTGCTTCGGGCGACCCCCTCTTCTATGGCTTTGCGCAGACGATACAGAGGCTTATCCCCGATGCTGAGATTGTGACATTTCCATACTTTAACTCTCTACAGCAGTTGGCGCACAGCCTTACTATGGCGTACCAAGATATGCATGTAGTCTCACTAACGGGTCGGTCGTGGCATAAGTTTGATGAGGCGCTTATTCGAGGCTATGAGATGATAGGTGTTCTAACCGACAATAGAGAGCATACCCCACGTAAAATAGCGCAGCGAATGGTCGATTATGGCTATGATAACTACCAAATATCGGTTGGTGAGTTGTTGGGGAATAGCGAGAGGGAGCGGGTGCAGACAATGGGTGTTGCGCAGGTTGCCGAGTGTGACTTTGCCTACCCTAATAATATGATTCTAAAGCGGCTCTCACCGCGTAAAAGGTACTTTGGAATTCCAGATTCGGAGTTTAAACTGCTCGATGGTCGCGAGAAGATGATAACAAAGATGATGATCCGTCTTGCTGCTCTGTCGCAACTTAACCTCTCGGAGGGGCAGAACTTTTGGGATATAGGCTTCTGCACCGGGTCAATATCTATTGAGGCGAAGATGCAATTCCCACATCTGCACATTACGGCGTTTGAGATTCGTGAGAGGTGTGACCAGATCATTGAGTCGAATATGCGACATCTAGGTACTCCGGGTATTGATTATAGAGTGGGCGATTTTATATCAGCTGAGTTGGATGGCTTAGCCCCCCCCGACAGTATCTTTATAGGAGGTCATGGTGGTAGACTCCATGAGATTATGGGGCGCATTGTCCCGCGATTAAGTGATGGTGGGGTGGTCGTTATGAACTCAGTCTCAAGGGAGAGTTACGAGCTATTTCATGCAGCGGCGACAGCACACTCACTTAAGATCGAGGGTGAGACAACCATCTCTCTCGATAGTTTCAATCAGATAACAATATTAAAGGCGACAAAATAGATATGATACAACATGCAATAGTAGTAAGCTCCGCCTCAGCGCTGCCGATGGCGAGGGTGATCTCAGCCGAGCTTAATGATGCCCCTATAATCTCACGCTTCGAGGAGGAGGGGGTGATAGTTGTTGATTCACTCTCTGGGTGGGTAGCAAATAACTTCAAGGGGTATGAGTCGTTGATATTCATTGGAGCTATAGGTATCGCGGTGAGGTGTATAGCACCTTGCGTAGAGTCTAAATATAGTGATCCGGCGGTGGTAAATATCGACTCTTCGGGGCGATATGTCGTCTCTCTCTTGTCGGGTCATGTTGGGGGTGCCAACCGTTTGACACGCGATATTGCGCATATCATAGGTGGTGAGGCTGTTATCTCGACAAAGAGCGATTGTGATAACCTCTGGGCTTTAGATACCATCGATAGGGAGTTTGGATGGCGGGTAGCCTATAGATCAGAGTCGCTAAATTCACCTATATCAGCGCTTGTAAATGGTGAGCGTGTTGCTCTGCTTCTCGATATTAGAGATCGCGGAACAGCCTATCTTGAGCGTACTAAACCGGTGAATGTTGATATATACTATGACTACTCTCAGATTGTTGAGAGTGACTATAAACTGTTGATAGCTGTAACACCTCGCAAATATCTTAACACTGCAATAGATACGCTATACTACCACCCCGCGGTGTTTCATCTCGGTGTAGGGTGTCGTAAGGGTTGCTCTTCGGAGGGTGTGGCGGATTATATAAAGAGTGTACTGCTAAGGGAGAGTATAGCTGTTGAATCTATAGCATCAATATCAACCATAGAGCTGAAGAGGGATGAACCACTTATTAAGGTGCTTTCGCAGGGGCTGAATATTGAGAGGGTTAATATCTTCTCCGCTGAGGAGTTGGGAGGTGTTGAGGTTAAAAATCCATCACAAAAGGTTGTTGAGGTGACGGGTGTTGCTGGTGTCTCGGAGTCCTCAGCTATAGTGGCATCGCGTGGTGGGGAGTTGATCCTTGAGAAGCAGAAGGGGCGATTGAGTGAGGGGAGTGATTTTACCTTTGCTCTTGCCATGGAGAGAGGATATATCCGTAGTGGACATATTGAGATTGTTGGTGCTGGTCCCGGTGATCCCGATCTGGTCTCTGTGCGTGGTCGCCAATTTCTGGAGTCGGCAGATCTGATCCTCTACGCTGGGAGCCTTGTCCCTATTGAGCTTACTCACTGTGCTAAGGAGGGTGCTGTTGTGCGCAGCTCAGCCTCGATGAATCTTGAGGAGCAGTTTGAGATAATGAAGGAGTTCTATGATCGAGGGCTTCTTGTGGTTAGGTTACATACGGGTGACCCATGTATCTATGGAGCGATACAGGAGCAGATGGCTTACTTCGATGACTACTCGATGTCGTACCATATAACCCCCGGCATATCATCGTTCCAAGCCGCCGCCGCCGCTCTACGCTCACAATTTACCATCCCCGAACGTGTGCAGACGATAATATTAACTCGTGGTGAGGGGCGTACACCTATGCCAGACAGGGAGAAATTACACCTTTTGGCTCGTTCGCAGAGTACAATGTGTATCTTCCTGAGTGCATCTATCGTTGATGATATTCAGCGCGATCTGTTGGAGCATTACCCACCGGAGACCCCCATCGCGGCGTGTTATAAACTTACGTGGCGTGATGAGAGGATATATCGTGGGGAGCTTAAAAATTTATCAAAAATAGTAAAGGAGAATAACCTTACTCTGACAACAATGATCGTTGTCGGTGAGGCAATAGATAACCGTAGGGGGCTGTCAAAGCTCTATGCCGATAGTTTTAAACATCTATTTAGAAAATAGTTATGAGATCTTTTAATATAGCAAAACCAGATGAGGCGATCCGCCCATTATTGCAAGATAAGGTAGATAATCTGACTAAGCCCAAGGGTTCATTAGGTACTCTAGAGGAGTTGGCAATAAAGATTGGTGTTATTCAGCAGACTCTTACTCCAGAGCTTCGAGAGCAGACGCATATTGTCTTTGCTGCCGATCATGGTATTGTTGAGGAGGGTGTTAGCGTATCGCCAAAGGAGGTTACTCGACAGATGGTTTTTAACTTCTTAGAGGGTGGTGCAGGAGTGAATTTTTTGGCTCGACAGCACAATTTTAATCTCTATGTCGTTGACTCAGGCGTTGATTTCGATTTCTCTCAATGTGTTGATTATAATCGTATTATCGATAAGAAAATAAGATGCTCCACGCGAAACTATCTCTATGAGGCGGCAATGACTCACGATGAGTGTGACCGTTCGATAGATGCGGGTGCGGAGGTTGTTGATGAGGTCTATAAGAGTGGATGTAATGTCATCTGCTTTGGCGAGATGGGTATTACAAATACATCCTCATCTGCTATTTGGATGAGCTATCTTGCACATATCGATCTGAAGGAGTGTGTAGGTGCGGGAAGTGACTACTCGGGTGAGATAACCAACCATAAGTATTCGATCTTGAAGCGTGCCGTTGATAACTATAGAGGCGATGGTTCAGCGGAGGATATTATGCGATATTTTGGTGGCTATGAGATGGTTATGACTGTTGGTGCGATGTTGCGCGCTGCGGAGCTAGGTATGATTGTCCTGATCGATGGATTTATAATGAGTGCCTGCGCATTGATGGCTTCAGCTCTCGATAGTGAGTTTCTTAACTACGCTATCTTTGGTCATGTAGGTGATGAGACGGGGCATAGAATGTTGTTAGATGCAATGTCGGCACACCCCATCTTACACTTGGGCTTTAGACTCGGTGAGGGTACAGGGGCGTTGTGTGCATTCCCAATCATCGACTCAGCTGTGAGGATGATAGGCGAGATGAGTTCCTTTGAGAGGGTTAATGTTACGAAGTATTTTTAGACCTAAACCAGTAGGGTTAAGGCTGACTAACAGGTCTTCGCTCAGCATGACACTCTTCTGAGAGATATTTCCGACTTGTTAGTCACCCGCAACCTCTTAATAGGTAATATTCTCAGAGAAGAGGTAGCTACGACGGCGCGACTGAATCTCATCTCCAATAAGTTTTAAGGGCGCTTCAAGGTGTATATCACTCGATGAAGAGCCTATTTTAATTATATAGTTATCGGGAACAACACGCCATGAACCGTTCCACTCACTCTCAACACCATCGCTCTTCAAATCCATATCGTAGTAGCTAATAAGCTGTGTCGGGATACTAAAGCCAACCCTTTTGCTCTCGCCTGCCTTCAGTGCCACACGATCAAAGCCCTTAAGCTGTATAGGCTTAAGATCAGCCTTACAACCATCAGCAGGAGAGATATAGAGCTGGACAATCTCCTCACCATCGTAGTCACCTATATTTGTGATTGTAAAGCTCACCTCTATATTACCACCATCGAGCTTAGCCAAGTTGGTCGCCTTAATATCTGTATACTCATATGTTGTATATGATAGACCATAACCGAATGGGTACTCTACCAACCCCTCCATAGCTGCACCATAGTTGTAGCATAGTGGTTTGCGACTCTCCGTAGCGGGGTAGCTAGTACATAGTTTACCACTAGGGTTTACTGCACCACTAATTATATCGGCAACCGCCAAGCCACCCATCTGTCCGGGATACCACGCCTGAACAATAGCCATTGCACCATCCAAGATCTTACGGCTCAATACCTGCGCACGACCACCAAAGATAACCACTATCACAGGTCGTCCACTATCGATCAACGCCTCAACAAAACTCTCCTGCTCACCGGGTAGACGTATACCCTTACGATCACGCCCCTCGCCACATAGTGCAGCACACTCACCAACAGCTGCAATAACAACATCTGACTCCGAAGCGCGCTCTATAGCTCGTGTGGAGTCGGTTGGATCGCTCTCCGCACGCAGAATATCGACCAAAAGATCGAGCTTAGATGCTGACAATCGCACATCACCACCAAGATCCTTTGGCGACTCAATCTCCGAATTCCAATCACATCCACGCTCATAGTTGATCCTCACCTTTGAACCTAAGGCTCTCTCTAAACCCTCTTTAAATGTATATACTTTAGGATTAGATATATCAACCGGCTTACTCTGGAAAAAGGCGTGGTGAGCTTGATAGGTATAGTCACCAAACATCGCCCAAGCAGAGTTGGCATTTGGTCCCACCAACGCCACGCTACGCACATCACTCGACAGAGGTAGTACACCATCATTCTTCAACAATACGATCGACTGAGTGGCTAGATCATAAGCCAACTCTCTATACTCCTCCTTATCAAGATCAATATCCCCATCTGCATATAACTTAGGCTCTCTATCCAGTAGCCCCAAACGCCCCTTCATGCGTAGATTCTGCTTCACAGCATCCTCAAATCTATCTTGACTAACTAGCCCCTCTTCAATGAGCTGAGGTAGTAGGGGGAATGTCTCTGGATCACAGAGTTCTAAGTCGGCACCTGCATTGATCGATGCTGCCGCACGTTCATGAAGATGGCGGGGGTTACCCTTTGCACGCCCCTTAGCCGATATTGCGAAGTAGTCACTCACCACAATACCATCAAACTCTAGATAGTCGCGCAGTACATCCTGTAGGAAGAAGCTGTTGGTAACCGCTGTCTCATCACGGAATGAGTGATACCCCGGCATCAATGATTTACTGCCAGATATACGTATTGCGCTCTCGTGTGGCATTACAATCTCCTCGACAACCTCCTTCATTGGCAGATTTACTCCACCTCCATACCCCAAGAAGTGCTTTGTCGTTGCCGCTACTCCTGTGCGTAGATCATCGCCCTGCAACCCCTCTACAAAGGCAGACGCCATCACCGCGGCTAGATACCCATCCTCACCGTAGCTCTCCTCGCCGCGATTGAAGTGCTGCGAGCGTACTACATCGACCATAGGAGAGAGCGCAAAGGTTGCCCCTACACTACGCATTGACTCACGTGTATATTCACTCTTCAACCTCACTAAATCGGGATTCCAGCTACACGCAACACCAATCTGCTGTGGATAGGTCGTTGCCCCCTTTGTTGAGAATCCAGTTATCGCCTCCTCGTGGAAAATTGCTGGAATACCCGGACGAGTCTCCTCGATCAGATATTTTTGTAGGTCGGCAACAAAGTCGCGGATCTTCTCTGCTGGCAGATCCTGTGTACATGCAAATTGGCATATATGACCTATGCCATGGGGTATCACCTCACGGCATAGCTCCCGCGAGATAACTCCATCAACAGTGATGAGTTTTGGACGCACGCCGCTTAACTGTGCCGCACGCTCCTGTTGACTCAACGAGTTGTATATCTCCTCTACAATATTATCTAATTTACTATCCGAGAGTGGCTGAACAACCACCTGACCTCCACCACCAGAGCAGCCAATAATTAGCGCTAAAGCAGATAGACACAAATAACGCACAATGCTACAACCTGTCATTCCTACATTCATTTTAAGTTTGTATTTTTTTAATTTTACGAAGATACACTTATAATCATTAAAAACAGAGTGGTATTTATATCATAAATAGGTGGGTATATAATAATTTACCTCATTATCATATACCCACCTATTATATACATAAATGCCTACCCATAAATTAAAAGAAAAACACTACCTTGCAGAACTAAAAAATACACGATTAAACTATATTAATAATGAACAATCTAAAATTAACTATCGGCTCAGCAGCCCTACTTAGCGCTCTGGCACCGACAGCCTCAATGGGAGAGGAGCAACCCAACATCTTGTGGATCGTCACCGATGACCACCGTGCAGATGCACTAGAGTGCTACAATAAGGCTACTCGTGGAACAAACGAGAGTGCATTGGGATATGTCTCTTCGCCTGCTCTAAACGAGATTGCTGCGGAGGGAGTACTCTTCACTAGCGCCTACTGTAACTCACCCGCTTCGGCACCTTCACGCTCATCGATGCACTCAGGTATGTATCCACACCACCGCGGTGTATATGGTTTTGAGTACTACCACAATGGTCTTGACTTCACCACCCCAACACTTCCAGAGTACCTCAGAGAGGCGGGATATAACACCACCGGAATAGGTAAGCTCGGTGTTCGCTACCAAGAGTATAGTACGGGTGGGAAGAAAAAGAGCATGCCTCTCTACAACCAATTCTTTGAGACAAAGAATCATGAGAGCAATGGTGGCTCAGACTGGAGAAAACACAACACTTGGGGAACGGGCGAGAATGCCGGAACAGAGTATGTATGGTATAAGGATGGCGAGGAGATAACACGCTACTACTTCGATCGTAAAACAACACCAATACCTCAGGAGGATCTCGATAGAATGAAAAAATTCTATGAGGATTACGATATTCTGATCTCATATGCAGGTAAGGGTAACGAGCCAAAGCCAAAGAAGCAGCCAAACACAATTATCGGAGGTGTTAGTCCCTGCTCGACAGACTACACATCGGATGGAACAATCCAGCGTGATTTTGCCGGTTTCCTAGCTAGTCAAGGCAAGGATCAATACAACTCACTTGCTAAATCGACCGTTAAGGGTCTTGATGGCTCGCAGCCACAGCTCTTCTATCTAGGTTACCACTTCCCACACACCCCAGTTCTCCCAACAAAGGAGTTCCGCGATAAGTTCGAGGGAAAGATGTATAATGTGCCTGAGTTCGATCAAGCTGAGTATGACAAGATGCCAGCACAGATGCAGAACTGGTACTCAAAGACACGTGCCGACAAGTTCAAAGAGAGCGAGAAGCAGCAGGCTATCCGCGACTACTACGCATTCTGTGCTATGGGAGACTCTCTGATCGGAGCATCTGTTAAGTCATTCAAGGAGTTCTGTAAGAAGAATAACAAGGAGTATATCATCTTGATTGCTTGTGGTGACCACTCATGGCACCTAGGTGAGCAGGGTACATATGCTAAGTTCGCTGCCTACGAGAAGTCAAGCCATACAGTTGTGATCGCAGTCTCATCTGACAAGAAGAAGTTCCCCGCAGGCAAGGTCTATGATGGATATATGGAGTATGTAGATATTCTGCCAACACTTATCACCGCTGCTGGATATGACACAAGCAAGAGAGAGTTTAGCCACCTCGATGGTTATAACCTAGTTGATGTTGTATCAGGTAAGGCTCCTGCTCGCGAGTATACTATAGGTGAGATCGATGCTGTTTGTGGTCCTCACGGACAGATCCGCACAAAGGACTTTATGTTTGGAATGCGTACACGCGACATTAGCATGACAGCAACAAAGGG
Organism: Rikenellaceae bacterium; assembly: GCA_047178765.1. GTDB lineage: Bacteria > Bacteroidota > Bacteroidia > Bacteroidales > Rikenellaceae > Alistipes. The sequence goes on from JBCQTG010000010.1 coordinate 17,998, forward strand.
TAAGGATAAGGCTATTGCCGGCGATCCAAATAAGAATATGCGCTGGGCTATGGATGCAAAGCTAGAGGAGGTCGATCCTATCTTCTACGATCTACGTGTCGATCCATTGGAGCGTAACAATGTTGCTCTCGATCCTGAGTATCGTGAGTTGGTTGAGCTATTCCGCAAGAAGCTAGGTAACATCATGCTTGGTGATGGACGTGTGGAGGTTGATTGGAGCCAACCGAGCAACTACGCACGCTCAACATTTGGAATCGGATCAGATGATAAGAAGATGACCATCCCCGAGAGCATTATCCCAAAGGTAGAGGTTAGCAAGAAGAGAAAGAAATAGAGATATATTCAATATAACTAAAAAGGAGACTGCCTCGAAATGGCAGCCTCCTTTTTAGTTAAGAGCTATCTGTTTTGGCTTATAGTTTCTCACCGCTGCCCTGCATAGTTAGGTCATACTCCCACATGATAAACCATGGGTCGCGGGTCTCTCGCTGCCACGCCTTGAGTTTAGTTTTAAGCTGCTCCAACTCCTCTTTGTAGCCCTTTTTCCCCGCTAGGTTAGTGGATTCAAAGGGATCATTTACAACATCATACAGCTCGAACTCGGGGCGGAACAGGAAGTCGCTACACTTACGGTTGCCGAAGTACTTTCCACCGGCACGATGCACACCCTGCCATGTCGATGAGACCCAAAGGTCTGATGCAAAGGGGTACTCTAGCTGCCACGCAACATTCCAGATCAATTTGTAGTTACCCTCGCGAATAGATCTCATCGGGTAGTACATCGTTATCTCATGGAATGTGTGTGACGCGTAGACCTCCTTGCGCTCACCCGCCTTGCTATTACCGATTAGACTACTAAACGATACTCCATGAAGACTCTCTTTGCTGCGATCAATACCTGCAAAATCGAGGATTGTAGGTGTTAGATCGACCCACGAAACCATCGACTCATTGACCACTCCGACACCCTTAGATGTAGGGTCTTTGACTATAAATGGGAGTTTAATACCCATCTCATAGACCGTGGTCTTAGCCGTAGGGAACGCCATTCCATTATCCGACATATAGAGAACAATGGTGTTGTCGCTCTTTCCGCTATCCTCAAGATGCTTCATCAATCGCCCTACACCTTGGTCGATACGCGAGATCGACTGGTAGTACTCCGCCAGCTCCTCACGGGTATATCTATTATCTGGGAGGAATGGAGGGACAATAACCTCATCTGTCGAGTAGCTAACGGTCTCAACACCCTTATACCCCTCTCTCTTATTTCCAAACATATTGGGTAGCGACCACTCACGCGAAGCATCGGTGAAGTCACTACGATGAGGATCATCGGGGCAGAAGTAGAGGAAGAATGGCTCCTCTGAGTTCAGCACATCTTTGCAAGCATCCGCCATCTCGACCGTATTTCGAGGATCGGCATCGAGGGTTGCATCGAAGTGGTAGACACTCTCTGGTGCTACATGGTACTTTCCAATACGCGCAGTGGTATAACCACCCTCCGCGAGCATCACAGGCAGCGTACGCACCCCATCAAATGTGCTGAAGTGGTGGTAGTCATGAGTGTGTCCATATGCTCCGATAGCGTGTCCATACTGACCGGTGAGGATCACCGAGCGGCTAGCAGCTGAGCTAGCGCTAGTACAGTAGGCATTGGTAAAACGGGTACCCTCGGCAGCTAGCTTATCAATATTGGGGGTTTTAATCACTGGATTTCCATAGCACCCCACAGCATCGAGACCATGGTCATCTGTAACTATCATAATGATATTTGGACGCTGCTCAGCATACCCCAGTGCTGCTACTGAGGTAAAGGCTATTAAGTTTAGTTGTTTTAGGTTCATCGTTTTTAATCTATTTATCAATAATCTTTAGTAGGCTAGACTTTAGATCCTCGGGCGACATTCCACCAGTGAGTCGACCCATTAGCTTACCCCCTTGGTCGAAGATAAGAAAGGTGGGTATGCTTCGCACAACATATTGACTAGCGAGATCCTTACCCAACTGATTGTCGATATTGTACTTTGCACATACAAAGTGCTTGCCCATAAACTGCCCAATATCCTCACGTGAAAAGACATCGCGCTCCATCGCCTTACATGGAGGACACCAATCGGCATATAGATCGACAAAGACAAACTTATTGCTCTCCTTAGCCAATGTATATATCTCCCTCATCGTCCCTGACTGGAACTTAACCTGTGCCGATAGTGACGACACCCCAATAGCCATAGCTACTAACAAAAATACTCTCTTTATCATACATTAAAAATTTAATTACATACTCTTTGTTGATAATAAGCCACATGCCGCCTCAATATCCTCACCTCGCGACCGTCTGATAGTGGTGTGGATCCCCTTAGCGGTTAGCTCATTGCGAAAACGAACGATCTTCTCATCATCGGGGGAGTAGTACTCTGACCCCTCTATTCGATGGAACTTTATTATATTTATTCGACACTTAAGACCATTCAACAACCGTGCAAGCTCCCTAATATGTCGAGGGTGGTTATTTCGCCCACTCATTAATATATATTCAAAAGATAACCTTCGCTGACCGCTAAAGTCATACCCCTTCAACACCTCTATAATATCAGCAATAGGATATGCCCGCTCGATGGGCATTATCGCTGCACGCTCATCGCTAAATGGATTATGGAGACTAATTGCAATATCTACATCACACTGCTCGACTAGTCGCTTGATCTGCGACCCCACGCCAGCTGTCGAGAGGGTTACTCTACGTGGAGACCATGCCAAACCCCACTTCGCCGTAACAACCTCCAGCGCCGACAACACCGAATCCATATTATCCAACGGCTCACCCATACCCATCAACACAATATTGGTCAACCGATCATACTCGGGTAGTGATAGGATCTGATTTAATATCTCACCCCCACTCAATGAGTGTTGCAGCCCCTGTCTAGCTGTAGCACAGAAGTCACAACCCATTCTACACCCAGCCTGTGACGATATACAGAGCGTTCCACGCTCACCATCGGGAATGAATACCGACTCGATAAACGCCCCCTGCGAGGTCTTAAAGAGATACTTCTTTGTCCCATCGCCACTCACACGCTCGGTGACAGGTAACGACCGACCAACAATATAATCTCTACTAAGCAGCTCCCGATCACCCTTAGGGAGGTTTGACATCTCATCAATGGTCACTACTCGTTTCTTATATATCCATTCACAAATCTGTTTTGCTCTAAATCGAGCCATCCCCAGCGAGAGGCATAAATCCTCTATTTCACTCGATTTCAGACCCAAGAGCCATTTTATTCTGCCGCTATTATCCATTGGTTCACACTAAATATGTGACAAAGTTATTAAATTTTCGATATTTTTCCCCCTCATTTCTTTTTATTTTAATTTTATTATTCTATATTTGTAGTCGAACAGATCAACAACCACAAATGTATCCGTTTAGCTGGTCTCCGTTTACACGTAAGATTAAGAGAATAAAAATAATAGAATGGAACTAAAAAAGAACCCTAAAGCAGACCTTAATAGATATAAAGGTCTATTACTTGAGATTGGATTGATAATTTCGCTACTAGCGGTTATCATCGCCTTTTCTTATACTCCTCGCGAGCATAGGATCGAGCAGGTCGAGATGAACTATGGACCTATCGAGGAGCAGATAACAGAGATCACTCGTCAAGAGGAGAAGACCCCTCCACCTCCAAAAAAGGTTGAGGTAAAGGTTATCACCGACCTTCTTCAAGTCGTAACAAATGACACTAAGGTAGACCTAGAGATCGATTTCGCTGAGTTCGATGAGGATGTTGAGGTGATTCAGCAGGTAGCTGCCGTAGAGGAGGTTATCGAGGAGGATGAGATCTTCCTATTTGCAGAGACACAGCCTCAGTTCCAAGGTGGAGATATGAATACATTCCGTAACTGGGTACAGGGACGTTTGGAGTATCCACAGATCGCACAGGAGAATGGTATCCAAGGAACAGTGTTTGTTGAGTTTGTCGTACGTAAAGATGGTACAGTAGGAGATGTTAGAGCAGTGCGCTCACCAGACCGTATGCTCTCAGATGAGGCTGTACGTGTAATCACATCATCACCAAAGTGGACGCCAGCAAAGCAGCGTGACAACACCATCAGTTTGAAGGTTACAATCCCAATCGTCTTTAGAATGTCAAACTAGACTAGGTGACTTTCAAAGATAATTGAAAAGGAGCTAAAAAGGGGCTATATCAGATTAGGGGCTGGGTATTATATTGAATACCCAGCCCCTAAATATTTATATATAAAGAACAACCGCTATTATATAACAAGTTGCATTTTGTATTGTAGACAATGTTATCAACAGACCTTTCGTTTTGGACCCAAACACCTTTAGGTGTTTGAAAGTTTAGATGCTCATCATCTTAGTCAAGTTTACTTGAACTAAGATGATGAGCATCTAAACGCAAGAGCGAAGCTCGAAGGTCCAAAGCGCAACGAAAGAAGAAAAGCAAAATTTTTCGACAGTCCCCCGGGGGTCACCCCGGTCGCCGAAGGCAGCCCACGGTGCTAGCGAGCAATGTTGAAAGAGATTAGAGGCTGCCCTTAAAAATCGAGAAGTGTACGCTTCCGTAGCTACGTAGCTGTACAAAGTGTGGATGCTCCTCAAAGCTCATTGACTTGGGGTGTTCAAAGATCAGGATTCCCTCCCCATTAAGGAGGTTGCGTTCAAAGACAATCTCGATTACAGCCGATGAACCATCCATATCATAGGGGGCATCAGCAAAGATAATATCGAACCTCTTTGCGCAGCTCTTCAGATATAGAAAGACATTTGCCTTTACAATATAGTGATTCTCTATACCCAGATCGCGAGAGGCGTTGCGTATATAGCCGTAATGAACAGCATTTAGCTCCACCGAGGTGATGCTCTTCACCCCTCGTGATGCAAATTCATAACTTATCGATCCTGTACCGGCAAAGAGGTCCAACACATCACACTCCTCAAAATCAACTATCCCCTGTAGTACATTGAATAGATTCTCCTTTGCAAAGTCTGTTGTTGGGCGCGCCCTTAGATTCTTTGGAGGAGTGATTACTCGCCCCTTATATTTTCCGCTTATTATTCTCATTTATTCTCCTATCCAAAACATAGGTTTATAATTATCTCTAAAATCAAATATCTCGCAATGTCACTCATTCGACACTGCGAGATACTCTAAATCTATTAGTGAACCACGATCAGTGGTAGGGTTACTCCCAGTTTCCTGCCTCGTTATTACCTCCCTCCATTGATCCGAACTTGATTCCGGGATATTTGTTGAAGTTGTTAATCTCATTATCGATCAAGTTGATAATCTCCTGACGATAGGCTAGGGTATCGAGGTAGAGTGTATATGGTGCCTTAACCTCAACTACAGCGATCTCCACCTTACTCTCAGTCTTAATACGTCCTGCAGAGAGGAGGTATTCGCTCTTTCTATCGGTGAATGGGATATACTTTAGATCCTTAACCTGCTGAGCAGTAAGTTTGCGAGGAGAGAAGATTGTATCGATTACTGGCACATCAAACTGCTCTACGTTCTTCAGACCGCGCGCCTTAAGGTTAGCCATTCCCAATGAGTCATCCTCATCGACAATCTTACGCTCCATCTTGATCGTCTCGTTAAGGACGAAGTTAATGAGTGAGTCAAAATCACCAGTAAATGTAGAGTACTTTGACTTGTATGCACGCTGAGCGGTACGAATATCCTTAATTCGCTCCACTACCGCAGCATCACGCACAGCCTTCTCATTCTCGAAGTTGATAGGGGTAGAGATTAGACCATAAATAGCCCACACTAACAGTGCTATAACCACTACTAGAACTAGTTGTAAAATCTTTCTAATCGACATAATTAATATATTTAAAATTTTTATTCCTTATCAAATATCACCTCAATATCCAAAAAAAACCGTACCTTGCAAAAGAGGTAATGCAATATAGTAAAAAAAGTGCAAAAACCACAAAATAAAGCGAAAAAAATTGACTATAAATTGAACCTCACTGATGAATATTAGTAATATCGCACAACAAATCTACACTAAAATTTTGGTTATTCCAACACTTAACCAAAATTTAATAATAGAAAAGATAGATAATTGGTTAACAAACCAACATCATGAAACTATCTTTGTGCTGAATGGATATGCCGGAACGGGAAAGACAACTGTTATCGCTGCGATGGTTAATGCGTTAAAAGATAATAATATAGGTGTGACGCTATTAGCCCCGACAGGTAGGGCGGCAAATGTTTTATCGCGCTATTCACACCATGCGGCATATACAATACACAAACATATCTATCGCGAACGAACAAATGCTCAATACCAATCGAGCTACTCTCTCTCCTATAACAACTCTAAGGAGATGGTATATATAGTCGATGAGGCATCGATGCTCTCCGATGATGCTTCGATTGGCGGGGGCTTTGGCTCGGGGTCGTTGCTTAGTGACTTGGTTAAATTTGTGCGGAGTGGCACGAGGTGTAGACTGATGCTGGTAGGTGATAATGCACAGCTGCCTCCCGTTGGTAGCGACTTTAGTCCAGCCCTCGACCCCTCGACAATGGGCTATTATGCCGATGTTGAGTATGCCACGATGGATGAGGTTGTTCGCCAGCGTGGAGATTCGGGTATACTATTCAACGCCACACTTATTCGAGAGATGATGGCTCAGGGGATATATCAAAAGCCAATCTTCGACCTAAATTTCCCCGATATTGAGAGTCTGGAGGGGTGCGATCTCACCGAGACGATTCAAGATTGCTATGATAAGTATGGTCGAGATGAGACGATAATAATCACCCGATCAAACAAGCGTGCAAATCGTTTCAATGAGGGTATACGTCGCTACACCACCTATGCGGAGGAGCGCATCGAGAGTGGTGATATAGTTATGGTGGTTAAGAATAATTACCACTATACCGAGCGGCTTAAGTCACCCCCGACCTCATTTATTGCCAATGGCGATGTTGCACGCATTGAGAAGATCTACCGCTTCGAGGAGCTGTATGGATTTGATTTTGCCGATGTGCGGCTCTCCTTTGCCGACTACAACGATTTTGAGCTGCGATGTAAGATACTGCTCAACACCCTCGCCAGTGAGTCGCCATCACTGAGCAGGGATGAGTCGCAACGCCTCTTCAATGAGGTTGAGCAGGATTATACTGATATTAATAGCAGGATTGAGCGCTTTAAACAGATACGCGAGAATGAACACTTCAATGCGTTGCAGATAAAATTTGCCTACTCGGTGACCTGCCACAAGGCTCAGGGTGGACAGTGGCGTGCGGTTATTATTGATCGCTACCTCTTTGGTGACGAAGAGATGACTCTTGATCTTATGCGTTGGCTCTATACCGCTATCACTCGTGCTACGGATAAGGTGTATATATTAACGTGAGTTTGATAATTAGCTTAGAATCTATTTAAGTGGGCTAATTTCGTTAATTATATACAAAATAGTATTGTTATATAAAAAATAATCACTATATTTGCGCTCCCGTTGCTATGTAGTTGCGGGAGGTAATTTAAATAACAACACGATGAAAGTTTGCGAAATCACAGGAAAAGCGGTGATGGTGGGAAACAATGTATCTCACTCTAACCACAAGACTAAGCGCACATTCAGCCCCAACCTACGCAAAAAGCGTTTTTGGTCTGAGGAGGAGGGTCGCTGGATCACCCTGAAGGTCTCAACCAAGGGGATGAAAACAATCAACAAGAAGGGGCTTACAGCTGCGTTGAAAGAGGCAGTAGCACCTAAGAAGGTTTACTAAACAACAAGAGAGGTCTAAAAGATGGCTAAAAAAGGAAACAGAGTTCAGGTGATCTTGGAGTGTACTGAGCAGCGCGCTAGCGGTGTTGCAGGAATGTCTCGCTACATCACTACTAAGAACAAGAAGAACACACCTGACCGTATGGAGCGTAAGAAGTACAACCCATACCTACGTAAGGTAACTATTCACCGCGAGATTAAGTAGTCTCAGAGGTAGAGTTTTAAAAGTAATTTAAAAAATCATTTTGCAAGATGGCAAAGAAAGTAGTTGCGACCCTCAAAACGGGTTCAGGAAAGCAGCACACAAAGTGCATCAAGATGGTTAAGTCGGACAAAACAGGTGCTTATATCTTCAAAGAGGGTGTAGTTCTTAACGACGAGATCAAGGATTTTTTCGCTGACGCGAAGAAGTAGTTTTTTATCCATTTAAGGATAAAAAAACATAGAGGGTTTCCTTACGGAGACCCTCTATGTTTTTTACCCTTCTCCCATCTCTACTGAAAATGTTCTTTAGGTTAATTTGCAGGCTAATATACATATAGCCCCAGTAGTATCAGGATGATAATAGATAGAGCGGCTACACGACCATTTATATGGGCGCACCTCACCAGATCATTGTGGGTTATCTCTCGTGGATTATCCCCGATAAATGGCTTCTCGACAACACCTCCGAAGTAGTAGTTTGCACCACCTAGACGGCAATCTAAGATACCAGATATTGCAGACTCGGGGTAGCCTGAATTGGGGCTAATATGTGCTGAGGCGAAGTGCCAAATATGGTGTATTGCGCGCAGTGAGAGCGAGACCACAACCATCATCAGAGCGGTCAGACGTGCAGGTATAAAGTTAGCTACATCATCCATTTTAGCTGAGAAGAATCCAAAGTCGCGAAATCGATCACTCTTATACCCCACCATCGAGTCAAATGTATTTATCATCTTATAGAGCATCATCATCGGCACGCCACCCAAAGCAAAGAAGAGGAGCGGAGCTACAACACCATCACTCAGATTTTCCGACATTGTCTCTATAACAGCACGGCGTATCTGTGTGGCATCGAGGTGAGTTGTATCGCGCCCAACAATCATACTTAACTCCTTGCGCGCCTCAACCAGATCGCCCGATTGAACAATCTTCTCGATATTCATACCCGCCTCAATAAGCGATCTATTGCTCACGCCATAGAAGAAAAATATCGACCCCCAAGCGATATATGCGACAGTATAATCGACAAGCAGAAGCTCAACACCTTTAAAGAATAGGTAGACCACACTAGAGAGAAGAACCCACATCAAGACCCCCTTTGCACGACGCGCAGTGCCTCTGTTTAGTCGACTCTCAAACCAAGCGATCATCCCTCCAAAGAGCCTAATTGGGTGAGGCATCCATTGTGGATCACCAATCAGAGTATCCAATACCGAGCCGATAACAACGACCCACAAAAAGCTATCTATCTCCATTCTCTTAGTGCCTTTATCAATTTATCACACGCCACGCGCTCCTGTGCAGCGAGTCGAAAATGGCGAGGTGTGAGAGATCGAAAATTTGAGCAGTCACGTATCAATATCTTATGCTCCTCGATCAAATATCGCTGTAGTTGCGAGGCATCTCTATCGCCCAATATCTCAATTAGAAAGAAGTTGCAATCAGAGGGGGTGACATGAAAACCATCTATTAGCGCAATCTGAGACTGCAAATATTTTGACATCCCGATCAGCTCCTCGATATTGGGGTGCAGATCATCAAGGTGACGCATAATATACTCCCCCGCAATCAACGAGAGTGAATTTACACTCCATGGTGGTCGCTTTGCCGACAATGAGTCGATCACCAACGGCGGTGCAATGATATACCCCAATCTAACCCCCGGAATACCATAGAGCTTTGTAAATGAGTCAACGATAATTATATTTGCAGGGAGATCCCAGTTATCCTCTCTCTCAGCGCACAGCTCATTATATGCTCTGTCGACAACGAGGGTGCAGTTTGTATATCTATTTGCTATTTGTCGGATCTGAGAGCAGCTAATCTTCATGCCATTAGGATTGTTTGGGACACCGATCCAGAGGCTACTATATCCGGTGAGATCACTCGTCAATAGCTCATCAAAAGATAGGTAGTCAAGACTGAGATCATACGCCTTGCAGCTATCCTCATACTCTGCAAATGAGGGGGTGACAACGGCTGTTTTTGTCAACCCTTGTGTAGCGAAATGTTGAGCGATAAGGTAGAACGCCTCGGCTGATCCGTTGGTCACAAGGATCTGCCCCTCCCCACAACAGTGGTGTTTTGCAATCATCTCCGTCAATCTTCGCGCCTCGGGGTCGGGATAGTTGCACACCTCGCATATCGACTCTTTAAGATAGTCGAGAATGGGTTGAGAGTGGTTATTGTAGGCGACATTAGAGCTAAAATCAAACTCTATTGCCTCTGCGTCAAAGTGGTATATGTTATTTCCGTGTCCGTTAATCATCCTCTCGCCTCATAATTTTGTAGATATACTCCATATCGATATACTCTCGAATATGATCTGCGAGGAGGTTGTAGTTCCGCTCCTTCGATGCCGCATAATCCTCCACCTCTATCCCCTCAGCTGTAACCTGAGAGAGGAGGTGTTCGATCACACTTTTATTGTCAAATACTCCGTGGAGATAGCTCCCCCAGCACCTGTCGCTGAGGTAGTAACCATCATGCGTTCCATCATCTAAGATAGCTAGTGGCTGTGCGGTTGGGGTAACCCCCGAATGGATCTCATACCCCTCACCCTCCGATGAGAAGTTTAACATCTTGAAATGGCACTGTCGTGTCCTCTTACCATCCTCAATGGTTGTCGATATTGGGAGGATGCCCAACCCCGGTAGCGACTCTATATCCCCCTCGATATGGAGAGGGTCATAGATCATCTCACCCATAATTTGATAACCGCCACATATACCATAGAGCGGCTTACCACTATCGAAGTGGCGAAGAATTGCTTGTGCAAGGTTGGTAGAACGCAGATACTTCATATCTGACATTGTGTTTTTGGAGCCGGGAATTATAACTATATCTGCCGCCTCGATCTCCTCAGCCGTTGTAGCATAGTTCAATGCCACCCCCTTTGTGCGCTCCAACATATTGAAGTCGGTGAAGTTTGAGGTGCTACGCAACATCACAACAGCGATACGCACCTCACCGTGGCGAGCCTCACGCCCCGCTCTACGCTCCAGCGCCACTGAATCCTCCTGCTCAATCTCAACATCATCGAGATAGGGTAGGACACCCACGACAGGCACACCGCATAGCCTCTCCAACTCCTTTCGACCCTGTTCAAAGAGTCTAATATCTCCTCTAAATTTATTTACTATGACACCCTTGATAAGTTGTCGTTGATGCTCCGGGAGCAACATTATTGAGCCATAAAGGCTCGCAAAGACCCCGCCTCGATCAATATCCGCGATGAGTATAGTTGCAGCATCTGCATACTCCGCCATCCGCATATTGACAATATCCTTATCCCATAGATTCACCTCCGAGATACTCCCCGCCCCCTCTAGAACTATCGGGTTATATCGCTGCGAGAGTCTATCAAATGCCGCCTTTGCATGGACAAATAGCTCCGCGCGATTATCCTGCTTGAAGTAGTCCAGTGCGCTCTTATTCCCCGCAGGTCGACCATTCAGAACCACCTGAGATGATTGATGTGTCGTGGGTTTCAAAAGGATGGGGTTCATATCTGTCGTACACTCAACACCACACGCCTCAGCTTGAACAGCTTGCGCCCGCCCGATCTCTAAGTTGTCACCTGTAGCATAGCTATTAAGTGACATATTTTGAGCCTTAAAGGGTGCTGGTGAATATCCATCCTGCAAGAAGAGTCGACAAAATCCTGTATTCACAATACTCTTTCCTACATCCGACCCTGTACCGACAAACATTATCGGTCGTAACTTTTTCACTATCATAACTCTATCTCTATTGCACCTCCATATTTTATCTCGTCATTAAAAACCTCCTCTAGTGCGCATCGTCCAATTATAGCCATCGTAGCGCGTATAAATCCAGAGTGTGTCACAACAATAGCATCCTCACCCCTTGACCTTAACAACTCTAAGAGACTCTCCGCACGATGTAACAGATCGATGAACGACTCACCCTTGGGTGGTGCAACATTTATATAGTCATCAAACCACCCCTTGCTACCCTCCAGCTGGTAGATCTCATCCCACGAACGAGACTCCCACTCACCGAAGTTAAGCTCCTTAAGACGGTCATCAAATATAATCTCGTGAGCCGAGGTTAGAGGTTGAAGATCGGCTGCCAATCGGCTACACCTCTGTAGCGGAGAGGAGTAGAGTCGCTCTATACTCCCAATCTCTATCGTTGAACGATACTGCGCCATAACCTCAGGCAGGTCAACATCAAGATACTCGCGCCGAACATCAATATCACTCCATCCATAACAGAGTCGCTCCCGAATATCGGGGTGTGTATGTCTTTGAAGTACTACACGAGCCATATTAAAAATATTATATAGAAGATAATCTCCAAAATCTGCTGTAACGCACCCAGTGTATCACCGGTAAAACCACCAATACAGCGCACAATATAGCCTCTAAACAGAGCTACGACCAGAGCCATAGTGAGGGTATATATAAGAGCAAACTGCCATCCAAGCAGAAGCAGTGGAGCTATCGAGAGGAGCATTGCAACCCCAACCCCAACCGCACTTAGCCCCAGAGCAGAGTGTGACGATTTGGATGGTTCAACACGTGCATATGAGGTGGTACGAACAACCGCAACAGAGCCAAATCGACTAGCCCCCTGAGCTAAGATCATAACATAGGGCATAGATAGACTATCAACTTCACACAATAGGCTATACCTCAAGAAGAGGGTCACGATAAGTCCAATAACACCATAGGTGCCTATATGGCTATCCTTCATTATCCGAAGTATAGCCTCCCTACCATAACCGCCACCAAAGCCATCGCAGAGATCAGCAAGACCATCTTCATGAAGCGCACCAGTTGAGAGTGTCATAACTATCATCGCCACAATAACAGCGATGTTATGGGGTAGAGCGAGCGAGGCTAGGTAGTACCCACCAAACCCCAGCGTACCAACAATAAGCCCAACCAGCGGGAAGTATCGAAGCGACTCACTAAGTGTTTGAGGTGTACACTCAACCCACTTAGGTGTAGGTATACGCGAGTAGTACAATATTGCATTGAATAATCTATTCATCTACTTTAACTTTAGAGGGATACCCGAGATTAGTGTATATGCCTCATCGGATAGCGAGGCGATATACTGATTCATCGAACCCTGAAGATCAACAAATTGACGTGTCGAACGCTCCATTGGGATGACCCCCTGACCAATCTCATTGCTCACAACGATAAGTGTAAAATCCTGCTCAACAAAACGACTCCACTCCTCACGTGCAATCTTCAACGCCGCATCACCATCATACTCAACATCACAAAATATATTGGTGAGCCACAATGTCACACAATCCATCATCACAACCCTCCCCGCAAGAGCATGCTTCGAGATATAGCGCTCCTCCTCAATCGTACTCCAACTATCACCCCTTGCAGCTCTATGTCTATCTATTCTTTGACGGAAATCATCATCCCAACACTTCGCTGTAGCAAGGTATATCGGTGAGTCTGACAGCTCCTCAGCCATCCTCTGCGCAAAGCCACTCTTCCCAGACCTCTCGCCACCACTAATGTATATTATTCGTCTCTTCATTGCGCTATGAATCTGTTTAAAACTCAATCCCCTTTCGACTCATTACACCACTGTCGAATGGATGTTTTATCTTCTGAATATTGCTTACATAATCAGCTAGTTCGATGATGCGAGGAGTTGCTCCTCTACCCGTCATCACCAACTCAGTATATTGAGGTTTCGACTCGATAAACTCAACCAACCGATCTTCAGAGAGGTAGTTATCACGCACCGAGATCAATATCTCATCCATTATAAGTAGGTCGATATGCTCCTCAGCGATCAACCTTGAGATCTTATCCAACGCCTCAACGGTCGCTTGTTTAATAACGTTAGGGTCTAAAGATCGATCGAAGCGTGGATGCCCCTTAACAAAATTCAAAACGGTTGCACCTAAATTACGCAGGCTATCCATCTCTGTATATCCATACCTCTCGGGGCGTTTATGGAACGAGGTGTAGCAGACCTTTAGCCCACCGCCCAAAGCTCGTGTCGCAAGTCCAATTGCCGATGTCGTTTTACCCTTGCCATCACCTGTGTATATATGTATCAACCCTAAATTATCCATAACGTCTACCTCTTTTCAACCCACAAATGTAGCGATTTTTTCCATTTTACTACGCTATATGTTTGATTTTTTCTTGCAATTTACATACTTTTGTCGGGTATTCATAACAAGCAAAATTTGAAACTTAAGATCAATAGGAGTGTAAAACTCCACAATCCATTTAGACAATATAGCCTTTTAGCGCTATCTCTAATACTCTCTGCACATGTGGCACTCTCTCAACCTATCCGCGTAGCGTTGGTTCAATCTGAACTATCGTGGGGTAATATAGATAAAAACATCTCCACCTTTGAGGCAAAGATAGAGCAGATAGATAGTTGCGATTTAATCATTCTGCCAGAACTCTTCACCTCGGGTTGTGATATGGGCAAACGGAGTAAAGAGCTGAAAGATGGCGACAAACGTAGGATTGCTGCGGAGTACCATATGGTGGTTAAGAGGATGCAGATGTGGGCTAAAGAGAGCGGTGCGGTGGTTGTAGGGTCGACCATTTATGAATATTTAGGTAGGTTCTATAACCGTCTGCTTGCGGTCTATCCGACGGGTGAGTATATCCATTATGATAAACACAACTGCTTTAAGATGGGTAGCTTTACCCCCGGCGAGGATCATGTTGTAATTGATGTTAAGGGGTTTCGGTTCGCTACATATATCTGCTATGATCTGCGTTTCTCTGAGTGGGCGCGGAATGATGGGCGTTATGATGGGGCGATCTACATCGCCAATTGGACCAGCTCAAAGGCTGAGGATTGGAGCGCTCTTCTGAGTGAGCGTGCAGAGGAGAATAATGCTTATGTTATTGGGGTTAACTGTGTCGGTATAGATAATGGCGGGATCAACTATATGGGGGATAGCTCAATCTACGCCCCTAGCGGCAAGCTGATAGATAGGTGCGCGACAGATGAGGAGGCTATCTTAATAGTGCAATTATAAATTATTAATAATACAATACAATGAGAAAAGGGGTAATTACTCTACTACTAATGGCTATTCTAGCTGGATTAGAGGCTATAAGTGCAAAGACAAATTTTTATGAAGAGAATCTTTTTGACTCTCTCTCTAATGGGGATAAGGTCGCTATTCTAATGGTTCACTTCGGGACCTCACATAGTGACACCCGATCAAAAACGATCAACGCACTCAATGAGAGGGTCTCTGAGAGATACCCCGACATTGAGCAGCGCGAGGCGTGGACATCGCGTATGGTTATCAACATTATGGCTAAGGGGGGGGAGCGGATTGATAATCCCGCCGAGGCACTAGCCCAACTTAGGGAGGAGGGGTATACACACATCATAATACAGAGTTCAAATATTATCGAAGGTGTTGAGATGGAGTCACTTCGTCGAGATGTGTTGGCAGCAAGAGCCAACTTTAAAGAGATAAGAGTGGGCAATCCCCTACTCTACAATAGAGGCGACTATGAGGTTGTAGTAGATGCTCTACGTGAGAGACAGCCATCAAAAGGGGCGTTAGTGCTGGTGGGGCATGGGACATATACACCCGCTACGGCGCAGTATGCCATGGTTGACTACATCATCAACGATAGAGGATATAAAGCGATGCATATCGGGACGATAGAGGGCTATCCCGACTTTGATTCAATGAGCGCTAGACTCAAACGAGATAGAGTAAAGGAGGTTCTGTTGATGCCATTTATGTTTGTTGCGGGCGAGCATGCGCGAAATGATATTGCTGGCGATTGGAGTGAGGAGCTAACTGAGCAGGGGTATAGAGTAAGTTCACTTCTTGAGGGGCTAGGGGAGCTGCCGGCTGTTCAAGAGCTATTTTTAGAGCATATAGATTTTGCTATTAAGAATAGAATGTACGATATTATAGAGAAGAAAGCAACTTACGCAGCTGAAAAGTAGATAGAACTTTGATTTTCTGCTACATTTTATTTACTTTTGCGGGGAGTTTATAACTTTTGTTAAATTTGCATCAACTGAACATCAAACAATACGCAGCCAAAAATGGAGAGTAAGATAACCTTTGTCTCATTAGGTCCCGGAGACCCCGAGCTTGTAACCCTCAAAGGGTTTAAAACGCTTCAAAACTCAGATGTTATACTCTGCCCCTCGACTATATCTAAGGGTGGATGTGAGGTGTCGCGAGCTGAAGATATTGTGGTGAGTATTGGCATTGACATTAGCAAGGTGAGACGTTTTATTGTCCCTATGAGTAGAGATCGTGAGCAGACATTGAGGCTATATCGAGAGGTTGCAAAACTCGCAGTTGATATTGCATCGAGTGGTCAGAGTGTTGCAATTACCGCTGAGGGTGATGCTGGGTTCTACTCCTCAGCGCAATATATCAACGACTATATCGAGGAGATGGGGGTGTCGACAGAGCGCATATCGGGAGTGCCTGCATTTATTGACTGCGCACGTCTGGCACACACGCCATTAGTTAGCGGGGATAGCTCAGTTGAGATTATCGCCTTTGTTGATTCCGCGGAGTCCCTCCTTCAGAGGATCGAGGAGCGGAAGAGCATTGTATTGATGAAGATCTCTCAACGAGAGCAGATCATTAAGGATGCTATACGTAGTGCAGAGGGTTGTAAGATATACTATATTGAGAGTTGTGGCGTAGAGGGTGTAGAGAGTATTATCACCGATCGGGAGGAGATTCTAGGTCGCAAATTTCCCTATTTTGCAATTATTATATTCAAACCATGCTAAGATTTGTTATAATATTTACAATCACTCTATTTATCTCATGTGTAGGGGCAAACTCATCGAATAACGTAGAGTCATTGGGTGAAGAGTTGGATTTTGTAAAGTATGCAAAGGGTCTAAGCGTTAGAGAGCATGGGGGTGTGAAGCTAGTTGAGATCTCTGACCCCACGGGCAAGAGTAAAACAAAGTATAAGTATGCACTCATCCCACGAGACAACAGTAGCCAAAAGGCACCTGAGGGGTATGATCCAATTGTGGTTCCTACCCAAAGGGTTATATGCATGACCACGCTGCAACTATCTGGCTTTATTAAGTTGGGGGCGACAGATAATATCGTTGGGGTAACAAGCACCCGTTTTCTGCAGAATGAGTCGATGAGCGCCCGATTGAAGAGAGGCGAACTGGCGCGTATAGGTATTGAGGGTGAGTTTGACACGGAGGTTGTCTTATCCCTCAAACCAGATGTAATCTTCGTCTCACCATTCAAACGAGGGGGCTATGACGCGGTTGAGAATCTAGGTATTCCGATGTTGACATACCTCGGATATAAGGAGCCGTCACCCCTCGGACAGGCGGAGTGGATAAAGCTGATTGGGCTACTATTGGGCAGAGAGAGGGAGGCAGAGAGCTGTTTCGATGAGATAGAGAGCAAATATATTGGGCTACAAGCAATGGTGACAGAGACCGACTATCGCCCCAAGGTATTGAGTGGAGAGATGCACTCAGGCAACTGGTATGTTGTGGGCGGTAAAAGCTCTTTAGCTCAGCTATTTAGGGATGCTGGTGGTGAGTACTTCATGCAGAGTGATGATGAGACAGGGGGGTTCTATGTCGATTATGAGACGGTATACACTCAGGGTTATGATGCCGACTTTTGGCGTATCGTAAATAACTTTGATGGCGAGTATAGCTATGAACATTTAGCCGCCGCCGATGGTCGTTATCGAGATTTTGAAGCCTTCAAAAGGAGACAAGTCATCTATTGTAACCTTCACGAGGGTCCATTCTACGAGAATACACCTATGGAGCCAGAGGTGGTGTTGGCTGATCTGGTCAAGATCTTTCACCCCACCCTGCTGCCCGATTATGAGGCTCGATACTATAAGTTAATGAGGTAGAGGTATGACTAGAGTAACTATCTCATATATTATAATTACACTCTTGATTGCGCTCTTTTTTGGGCTAAATCTGATCCTCGGCACGATCAAGATACCGCTAGAGTCGGTGTGCGACATATTGCTAGGTGGCGATGGGGGATCGGAGGTGTGGCAGAATATAATCTACAAGTCACGTATGCCTCAGACCATCACCGCTATAATCGCAGGCGCTGGGCTATCTATCAGTGGACTACAGATGCAGACCGTCTTTCGCAATCCGTTAGCTGGACCATCTGAGCTTGGAGTAAGTTCGGGAGCTAGTCTAGGTGTGGCATTTGTGATCCTCCTCTCGGGGCGTATTGCGGGTGGTGCATTGAGTGGTATGGGGATCTTTGGCGAGGTGGCGGTAACCTCCGCAGCTATCATTGGAGCGCTGGCAGTTATGAGCATCATCCTAACTATTTCACAATATGTAAAGGGTAATGTTACACTACTTATTATCGGTGTTATGATTGGTTATATCGCAACAGCGATCATCGGAGTATTGAAATTCTTCAGCTCTGACGAGGATGTTCACGGATATGTCATCTGGGGATTGGGGAGTTTCTCAAAGGTCTCGGGGGGTAACTTAACACCCTTTATCGTGATGATGGCGATATTAATCCCACTCTCTTTCCTGCTAATTAAAAGCCTTAACCTGATGCTCTTAGGTGATGGCTATGCTAGTAGCTTGGGGCTAAATACCCGCCGAGCAAGGCGCTGGATCATAATCTCGGCATGTGCTACGACTGCAATCGTTACAGCCTATTGCGGACCGATCGTATTCCTTGGACTTGCCGTTCCCCACCTCTGTCGAAGTATCTTTGCTACATCGGACCACCGTATTCTGATGCCTGCCGTGACATTGATGGGGGCGCTCATTGCGATGGTCTGTAACTTAGTGGCACGAATGCCGGGCTTTGAGGGGGCTTTACCAATCAACTCCGTAACGGCATTGATTGGTGCGCCAGTGGTTATATATGTACTTTTTGAACGTCACACAGGTGAGCAGATGGAGTAGAGTATGGTAAGAGAGGAGACAATAACATTAGAGTCGTTGACTATTGGTTATCGACAAAAGAGCGGTTATAAATATGTAGCCGAGCAGATCAATGCATCGGTCTATAGTGGAGAGCTAACCTGTCTGTTGGGTGCAAATGGGGTGGGCAAATCGACCCTTCTGCGCACAATGACAGCCAACCAACCGATGATTGATGGGGAGGTTTACTACCTTGGGGAGAGGCTATCTAGCTACACCCCAAAGAGGCTCTCTTCGATTATCAGCATAGTCCTTACCGATCGTGTGACTATTAAGAATTTGAGTGTATCTGATCTGGTCGGCATGGGACGTAGCCCCTATACTGGATTCTGGGGAAAGATCAACAGTGCAGATCGAACGATTATCGATGAGTCGATGGAGATGGTTGGCATATCACATCTATCGCATAGAATGATCCACACCCTAAGCGATGGTGAGCGACAGAAGGTGATGATCGCAAAGGCTTTAGCCCAGCAGACCCCGATAATTTTACTGGATGAACCGACTGCCTTTCTCGACTTTCCGAGTAAGGTTGAGATGATGCAACTTCTGCATAGATTATCGCGGCAGACAGGTAAGACCATCTTCCTCTCTACCCATGATCTCGACCTCGCACTTCAGATAGCTGATCGCATATGGTTGATGGATGGTAAGAGCGGCATGCAGATGGGTATACCCGAGGATCTCTCACTGGATGGCACACTGCGTAGATTCTTTGAGCGTAAGGGGATAGCCTTTGACCCAGATAGTGGTCTATTTAGAGTTGAAAATATCTCTCGAAGTGAGGTGACGATGAGGGGTGAGGGGTATCGCTACCAGATGGCGCGCAAAGCTCTGCAACGTAACGGAATAGGTGTAGATAGCAAGAGTAGCGCCACAACTATAGATATTTGTGATGAGGCTATAGATATTGTGATTGGGGATGAGAAGAGATGCCGAGTCTACACCATTGAAGAGCTATTAAATATCATTGTAGCGTGATACTAATCTTTGGTGGAACAACGGAGGGGCGTATTGCAGCGAAGGTGTGCGATCACGCGGCAAAGAGCTATCTCTACGCCACTAAAGGGGAGGATCAGAGGCTACTTGCCTCCTATGCTGAGCAGATATATGGGGCAATGAGCGAGGCTGATATTGAGGGTGTTATCACCTCTAGAGGGGTTGACTTAATTATCGATGCGGCACACCCATATGCTGAGGCTCTACATACAAACATAGCGCAGGCGGCAGAGATGAGATCAATCACGACAGTTAGGTTTGAACGGTTGGGCAGCAGATCAAACTATCACAAGCTCCACTACTTTGACTCTCTAGCGGATGTTATAACACATATAAAATCGGAGGGTATATATGATGTATTGGCTCTGACCGGGGTTAAGTCGGCTGCCCTCTTTGCCCCCATAGCTAAGAGCCATCGTCTAACACTCAGAGTAATGGATCGCGAAGAGTCGATGCAACTTATTGAGAAGAGCAGATTCCCGATTGAGAATATTATCTATTACGATCTAGGGGGTGCAGAGAACTACAGTATCGACCAGAAGATAGGGGCGATAGTTACAAAGGAGAGTGGCGAGAGTGGTGGTTTCTCAAAGAAGATAGAGCTAGCAGAGTCACATGACATACCAATATTTGTCGTTAAGCGACCTCAGCTACCTAATTATACCTCAACCATTTATGGTGAATTTGGACTGCGCAGAGAGATAGAGACCCTCCTTCCAAGGTACTACGAGCTACGAACAGGCTTTACAACTGGCTCAGCAGCTACAGCGGCAACTGTTGCGGCGCTCAAAGCGGCTATCTTTGGGGAGCAGGGTAGCCATATCGTGATTACACTACCTAATAATGAACCATATACTATCCCGATTGAAGAGATAAGGAGAGATGGTGACTCGATATATGCAAGTGTTGTGAAGGATGGAGGTGATGACCCCGATGCTACACACAACATTGTTATCGCTGCAAAGGTTAGCTGTTGTGAATCGACAGAGAGCAGAGTAACCATAAAGGGTGGTGAGGGTGTCGGACGAGTGACCCTGCCGGGTATAGGTATTGACATTGGAGAGGCTGCAATAAACCCCATACCTCAGGAGATGATACGCAACAATGTAATGGCTCTATTAAGCGACGATAATAGGTGTTATGATGTTGAGGTTGAGATCTCAGTGCCAGAGGGTGAAATGATTGCGAAAAAAACATTCAATCCCCGTTTGGGCATCATTAATGGTATCTCGATCCTAGGCACATCGGGCATAGTGCAGCCATTCTCATCGGAGGCATTTATCGACTCTATAGCCCGCCAGATAGATATTGTCAAGGCGCTGGGTGAGCAGATGATCGTAATCAACTCAGGGGCGATGAGTGAACGATATATAAAGAGCAGATACCCCGATCTACCTCCTCAATGTTATATCCACTATGGTAACCTAATAGGTGAGACACTGCGAGTTGCAGCAGCCCATGATATTAAACGTGTTGTGCTAGGGGTAATGGTCGGCAAGGCTGTGAAGCTAGCCTCTGGAGCGCTCGACACCCATAGCAAACGAACCACATTAGATCGCGATTTTCTCATCTCCATCGCTCGAAGAGCAGAGTGTACAGATGGTGTTATCTCTCAAATAGAGAGGCTAACAACAGCACGTCAACTATGGGAGATCATACCATCAGTAGATCACCAATTTTTCCACCTTATAAAGGAGTGCTGCTACACACACAGTCGCCCGCTACTACCCAAGGGCGAGCTAACAATCACGCTGATTAGCGAGAGAGGCGTATTGATTTAGATTTTAGAGATATTGCTGTCTGGTAAAACCGGGGGCTGCCCTGCGCGGGCAGCGGCGGGGTGCTCCCCGCGGAGCTGATTCTTTTGCGTATTTGGGCTTAGAGCTAAAGCTCTAAGATCTTGTATATCAATAAACTATTTCAAATAAATTTGAATAGTTTATTGATATACAAAATTTATACAAACACTTTGTGTTTGCACCCAAATACGAAGTGTGAACATACTACCATAGTAAGTTTAGGTGGTTATAGCTCTCCGTGATAAGCGAAGCGAAGTATCTTGCAATCCTCTCTGATAGATATTGCAGGATACTTCGCTTCGCTCAGTACGATATTAAAACTATTTAGCGTAAGATACTGCTCTTGTTTCGCGTATAACAGTTATCTTAACCTGTCCGGGATAGGTCATCTCATCCTGTATCTTCTTAGCTATTTCAGCTGATAGCTGCTCGGTGTCGGCATCTGAAAGTTTCTCTGCTCCAACGATCACACGCAACTCTCGTCCCGCCTGAATAGCATATGTCTTGAGTACTCCGGGGTATGACTGTGCAATATCCTCCATCTCCTTAAGACGCTTGATATAGCTCTCTACAACCTCTCGTCTCGCTCCCGGTCTCGCTCCTGAGATAGCATCACACACCTGAATAATTGGCGAGAAGATCGACGTCATCTCTACCTCATCATGGTGCGCTCCGATAGCGTTACACACCTCTGGCTTCTCCTTATACTTCTCTGCTAGCTTCTGACCAATTATTGCGTGTGGCAACTCTGGCTCATCATCTGGCACCTTGCCAATATCGTGTAACAGACCCGCTCTACGCGCTAACTTTGGGTTCAACCCCAACTCCGAAGCCATAATACCTGCGAGGTTAGCTGTCTCTCTAGCGTGCTGAAGTAGGTTCTGTCCATATGATGAACGATACTTCATCTTTCCTATTAGGCGAATAATCTCTGGGTGTAGACCATGTATACCTAGATCTATCGCTGTACGCTTACCAACCTCTGTTATCTCCTCCTCAATCTGTTTCTGAACCTTTGCAACCACCTCTTCGATACGTGCAGGGTGTATACGACCATCTGTAACAAGTTGGTGTAGAGCGACACGAGCGATCTCGCGACGTACAGGATCAAATCCACTAAGGATAATAGCCTCTGGGGTATCATCAACGATGATCTCTATACCTGTAGCAGCCTCCAACGCTCGGATATTTCGTCCCTCACGTCCGATTATTCTACCCTTAACCTCATCTGAATCGATATTAAATACAGTTACAGCGTTCTCGATAGCAGTCTCTGTAGCTACACGCTGAATAGATGCTACGATGATTCTTTTAGCCTCTTTAGTTGCTGTAAGTTTAGCCTCCTCAACGGTCTCAGATATATATGATGCAGCTTGACTCTTCGCCTCTGCCTTCATATTTTCGATCAGCATATTTCGAGCATCCTCGCCACTCATACCCGATATTTGCTCTAGCTTTGTATTCTGCTCAACAATTATCTGGTCGATCTTATCACCCCTCTCTGTAACCTTCTGCCTCTGAGCCTCTAGCTCCTCATTTTTGCGATCGTACTCCTTGATTTTGTTCTCTAGATCGCGTTGTTTGTTTGTAACGGTATTCTCGATCTGTTTAATTCGCTGCTCAGCCTGATTTATCTTTTGGTTTCGTTCGTTGACCGCTCTATCGTGGTCACTCTTGAGCTTCATAAACTTCTCTTTAGCCTGTAAAGCGCGCTCTTTCTTTATCATCTCACCCTCATTCTCGGCTGCTTTGATGATCGCCTTTGTTCGGGTGCGGGTGATTGCAAAGGATGCTGCACTCACTATTATAGCTGCTACAATTGCTACAGCTATGATTATTCCAATCTCCATAATTATTATCTATATATATTAAATTTGTTATAGTTAAATAGTAAAAAACCCGCATTGATCCCCTATCTTGTTTGACGAATCTGCAGATTAGTCATGTGTGGAGGTGCCAATAATCGCAATCGTCCAACGGTGCTATATAGCACACCCCAAGGGGTTAAGGCCTGATTTTGAGAACTGTGAGCTTGCCTCCAATATAGTAAATGTTCAGTTTCGCAACACTCAAGGGATCTATGCGGGTAGATCTAATTTTTATTTTAAAGAACCTAATTTATACTTTACATAAATAGTGCTACTATTCATTGAGGCAACTATCTATTTTCTGATTTAGCTCCACGAGTTTAACAATATCCTCATTTTCAACCTCGGTTCGCTGCTTCAGCTTTATGTTTGTCAGAGCGAGATCAAGTGCTGCTAATGCCACTAAATCATTACGTGAATAGTCAGCAATACCTCTCTTCTCCAACTTAAGAATAGCATTATTAACCTTTCTCTCTGCTAATTTAAACAGCTCGCTTTTAGACGGCTCAACAACGAATGGGTACTCCTTACCTGCAATAGTTATCGATATAGCTCTTTTCTGCTCCATCATCTACTCTCTAAATTGTTACTCTCTACCTATCCATCTACCTATCCAGCTCCCTATCCGGCTCCCTGTTCAGCCCCCTCTCCAGTGGTGTAGAGACAAGAGCTATACACTCATCAACCTCCCGCAATAAACGGCTGATATAGTTTCTTGCCCTCTTCGACCCCTCATCCTGCTCCTCACCGGTTAGGGTTGTTGCTATCTGAGCATAGGTCAACTCTCTTTGCAGCTCATCGACTCTTTTTTGCAATCTTCTCCTCTGCTCCTGTTCATCCGTGAGCATCTTTTCGATCTCTTTGTTGCGCTCTTTGGCGGCATTGTAGCGAGCTATTAGTCGATCTACATGCTGATTAAGTTGCTCAACGACATCTCTTTTCCTACTCTCGTCTGTGGTCATAACCTGCTGCTTACAACACTCATCTATGTGTGAGTGTTAATATTTTTCTCAAAGGTATGAAAAAAAAATGATTTAAGCAACAAAAATAGTGGCGATAGATCCTCTTTAGTTGTTTGTTGATAGCTCTGCATAGAGATCAAACTCCTCTGCTTTGATTATCACAACATTGTAGAAACTACCTATCTCTAGCTCGCAACACTCACCATCGATGAGTATCTCTTGATCCACCTCTGGCGAATCATATTCAGATCGAGCGATAAAGTAGTCGCCCTCAAGGGAGTCTATAATCACCCTCAGCTCACTACCTACTCTCTGCTGATTGAGTTGTAGCGAGATCTCGCTCTGGATATTCATCAACCTCTCGGCACGCCCATTTTTGGTCTCTTCGGGAATGTTATCCTCCAGAGTAGCGGAGAATGTACCCTCCTCCTCGCAGTAGGGGAATACACCCATTCGCTCGAAACGTGTGGTAGCGACAAACTCAACCAGCTGCTGATAATCCTCCTCTGTCTCATTTGGGTAACCTACTAGCAGTGTTGTGCGGATCGCTATATCGGGAATTGCTTGGCGTAGTTTAGCTATCAGCTGCTCCGCCTCGGCGCGCGTATGTCGGCGCTTCATCCCCCTAAGCTGGCTATCTGAGATGTGCTGAAAGGGTATGTCGAGATATTTGCATATCTTTGGTTCGCGAGCCATCACCTCGATCACCTCATCGGGAAAGTAGGCTGGGTAGGCGTAGTGAAGTCTGATCCACTCTATCCCCTCAACCTTGCATAGCTCCTCAAGG
>JBCQTG010000011.1:0-41523 GCA_047178765.1 Rikenellaceae bacterium
TTAGCTGGATATGAGGTGATTGAGATCTCTGCTCTGCGCGGTGATGGTATGGAGCAGCTCAAGGAGCGACTAAGGGGGGTGACCACACTCATCTCTGGAAACTCGGGGGTGGGAAAATCGACCCTGATAAAGAGAATCGATCCCTCGATAGATATTAAAGTTGGTGAGATCTCGCGTAGTCATAATAAGGGTAAACACACCACAACATTCTCAACGATCTATCCGCTAGAGGATGGTGGGCAGATAATCGATACCCCGGGAATTAAGGGTTTCGGACTTCTTGAGATAGATAATGATGAGTTGTGGCACTACTATCCTGAGATGTTGTCGATTGGTGAGCAGTGTCAATTCTACAACTGCACGCATACTCATGAACCCAAGTGTGCTGTAATAAAGGCGGTGGAGGAGGGGCGTATAGCCTACTCTCGATATGTTGGCTATCTTAAGATCCTTGATGAAGATAATAAGTATAGGAAGTAATTTCAACAAATCATAGTGTTCTCGGTATAGAAATTGCAAACATACTCTTAGTAGTAACAATTAATACAACTAAGAGCGTGAAAAAGATCATTACAACATTAGCAATTACAGTGGCTCTGCATAGTCTCCCAGTGAGCATGGCACAGAGCATGAACGACAAATCGTGTGGGCAGCCCTCCCCTGAGGCTCAGCTCCTCTCTTCGACACATGTAGATGGTGCAACGGTGACAAAATGGCTCGTTAAGGGCGAACCGGCATCGATGAATAGCGAGTTCTATGTTCGCTATCAGATTAACCTCTCAAATCTATCCCCTAGCTTTGCCGATAATGCTGCGGAGCTGAATAAACTCAGTGAGTTTATAGCCTCTGTAGATAACGATGAGCTGAAGAGGATCAGCTCGATAGATATTGTTGGTTATGCATCGCCCGATGGTGTGAAGAGTCAGAACGAGGAGCTGGCACAAAAGCGTGCTGTTAGTCTGCGTAATTACATCTCAAAGCACTGTAGTTCAGTCTGCTGCAATGGCGAGACAAAGGGGGTTGCACTCCCATGGAGCGATATTGAGAAGCCGCTGGAGAGTTCGCGATTAGAGTCTAAGGAGAGTCTGATCCAACTTGTTGAGGGCAATCAAAAACAGTCTATTATCGAGGCGAAACTGCGCGAGGGCAGAGGGTGGGATTATATAAAAAATACCATCCTGCCGAAGATGCGATATGTCGATGTGACTATCAATTACGACAACTATAAGGTTGTCGTCACCCGCACCCCAGATGTTGCTGTCGAGATGGTTGAGATAGAGCGGGATAAGGGGGCTACAGTCGCCTATGTCGAGGAGATGGTTATTGCCAACTCTCCATACGACAACAAACCACCTAAGATTGTTGAGGAGCAGAGCTATATCATTGTTATTGACCACTCGGCACGTTCGAGTGCTGAGTTTGTCGAGACCTCATACCCTCTGCTTGACTATTAAGATCTATTCAAGTACAGGAGTGTAGGGCAGCCCTGCGTGGGTGGCGATAGTTTGCCAACCGCAGGGCTGTTGTACCTCTTTTTGTAACTAACAAATTCCCCTCTATCTATACCCCTGAAAATGTCGATCGTAGAGGCTATTTCGATTTAACAATCTCTCCACCATGTGCGATGGCGCGCTCATTCTCGGGGAGCATCTTCCATGCCCTCTCAGGTAGCGACTTTTTCAAGCCGAGCATAACATTCTCCATCTCGACTACAGGCTTAACTTTTAGATAGGCACCTAGGATAAGTGTGTTAAATAGCTTTGCATTCCCTAGCTTAGCGCACTCCGATGCCGCTTCGATCGTGTAGATATTGATGTCGGTGCGGGTTGGGTGGTGGCTGATTCCATTGGTGTCATATATTAATACACCCCCCGGTTTAACCATAGGCTCAAACTTCTCCATCGACTGTTGATTTAGAATAATTGCTGAGTCGAAGAGTGTTGAGACGGGTGATGAGATTGCACTGTCGGAGATGATAACAGTCACATTCGCTGTTCCTCCCCTCATCTCAGGTCCATACGATGGCATCCATGTAACTTCATAACCCTGCATTACGCCCGAGTAGGCGAGGATCTTGCCCATCGACAAAACGCCCTGACCACCAAATCCTGCTATAATAATAGTCTCTTTCATCTATTTCAATTTTTCATCTTTAATATCCCCAAGAGGATAGAATGGTAACATATTCTCATCCAACCATCTGTTTGCATTTACCGGGGTCATCTTCCAGCCGCTGCTACATGTTCCAACAACCTCAACTATCGAGAAGCCATTGCACGCCATAGCGTTGTCAAAAGCCTTGCGGACTGCCTTTTTGCATCTGCGTAGTGCCGCAGGTGAGTTAACTGCTTGACGTGTAACATATGTTGCACCATCGAGGTGAGCAATCATCTCTGTGATCTTAAATGGATAGCCATTGATGTCTGCTCGTCGACCCTCGGGGGTTGTTGAGGTCTTCATCCCCATCAATGTTGTGGGTGCCATCTGACCACCTGTCATGCCGTAGATTGCGTTATTGACAAATATAACGACAATATTCTCGCCACGTGCCGCCGCATGGATAGTCTCACCAACACCAATTGCTGAGAGGTCACCATCCCCCTGATAGGTAAAGACTAGGTTGTCGGATTGCATTCGCCTTGCTCCAGTGGCAACAGCGCAAGCACGTCCATGAGCCGACTGAATCCAGTCAACATTAATATAGTCATAGGCAAATACAGCGCAGCCAACAGGTGATATACCCACTGCTCGATCAGCTACTCCCATCTCATCAATCACCTCAGCAATCACCTTGTGGATTGTACCGTGGCTACAACCGGGGCAGTAGTGCATCGGTCTGTCGACTATCAATCGTGGTCGTTGATATACTAAATTCTTACTCTCAACCATAATTACTCCTCGCAAATTAAATCGTTAATCATCGCCTCTAGCACCTCATCGGGGCTAAAGATCATTCCACCTTGGCGACCGTAGTGTTTAACCACTGCTCGACCCTCGACAGCTAGCCTCACATCCTCAACCATCTGTCCACAGTTAAGCTCTGCCGATAGGAATCCCTTTACCCCCCTTTGCGCATGTTTGTTGATGGCATCATATGGGAATGGGTATAGGGTGATCGGACGTATAAGACCAACCTTATACCCCCTCTCTCTGGCTAATTCAACTGTCGCTGCACATATACGTGCCGATGAGCCAAAGGCAACAATGATATACTCAGCATCGTCGCAGTTAAGCTCCTCATACAGAACTTCGCTCTGCATCGCTGCATACTTCTCCTGTAGGCGTTGGTTTACTCGCTCCATATCGGGAGCTTGAAGAGCTAGAGAGGTGACAACATTAGATTTACGAAGACCTTGGTTGCCTGTTGCTGCCCACGAGCCGAAGCGCTCGAAGCTCTCCTCCTTGGTCATCCTCTCGCGTTGAGGGGCTAGAACAACCTTCTCCATCATCTGTCCAATGATTCCATCGGTTAGGATCATTGCGGGGTTGCGATACTTTATCGCTAGGTCGAACGCCAATGCAACGTGGTCATGCATCTCCTGCACTGAGTTGGGGGCAACGACAATAAGTTTGAAGTCGCCGTGTCCACCACCCTTACACGCCTGCATATAGTCCGCCTGAGAGGGTTGGATAGTTCCCAATCCGGGACCTCCACGCTGGCAGTTGATAATCACCGCTGGTAGCTCTGCTCCAGCCATATAACTCATCGCCTCGCTCATAAGGCTAATGCCCGGGCTAGAGGATGAGGTCAACGCTAGTTTGCCGACAGCTGCCGCTCCGTAGAGCATATTTCCCGATGCCGTCTCCGACTCACTCTGCAACACCACCATCCCTGTACTCTCCCATGGTTTTAGCTCCATAAGGGTCTCCATAACCTCCGATTGTGGGGTTATCGGGTAGCCAAAATATCCATCACAGCCGTAGCGCACTGCAGCGTGGGCAATAACCTCGTTGCCCTTCATCAATCTTATATCTTCGCTCATGCTTTTGCTCTATATATTGTAATACAACTATCTGGACAGATCATTCCACACGAGGCGCACCCAATGCATCCATCCTCACTACTGAGTGTTGCGTAGGGGTACCCTTTGCCATTGACCTCTGTCGAGAGGGTGATGACAGAGGTTGGACAGGCAGTTACGCATACCCCACACCCTTTGCATCGCTCAATGTCGACAACTATTGTTCCTTTGATTTTTGCCATAATCTCTTTTCCTAATTTTAATTGACAAATGTAGTAATTTTTTAATGATTATGTATTAATGTTTATAGATAATTAGTTATTTTTGCATCTGTATTGAAATTAATGCGAATTAAGGTTTGAGAATCAAACCTTAATTCGCGACCGCTGAGGAGTAAAATCGAAGATTTTGCGACCAAGTCCCCGCCCAAAGAGAGGGGATTTAGGGGTGGGGTAAAATATATTAGAGACAAAAACAAGTAAAACGGTTCAAACCTTAATTCGCATAATTAATATTATTATAACGATGTCTATAACGTCAACAATAGAGCAAATTATTGCAAGCATAGATGCTAATGTGCGCTTGATAGCTGTCTCAAAGACCTATCCTGAGGCGGCAATTGAGGAGGCATACTCTGTGGGTCAACGCCACTTTGGGGAGTCGCGACCTCAGGAGATGGTGCGTAAGTGGGAGGCGTTGCCAAAGGATATAGAGTGGCACATGATTGGACATTTGCAGCGGAATAAGGTGCGTATGATAGCCCCTTTTGTCTCGATGATCGAGTCGTTGGATTCTGAGCGGTTGGCTCAGTGTGTCAATGATGAGGCTGCTAGATGTGGGCGAGTGATCGATTGTCTACTCGAAATACACGTTGCTCAAGAGGAGTCAAAGACAGGGTGGAATATTGAGCATTTGCGAGAGTTTATTGATGGAGGGGGTTTCGCTAAGCTGCCAAATATAAGGGTTAGAGGTGTGATGGGCATAGCTTCAAACACCGATGATGAGCAGCAGGTGAGGTGTGATTTTGAGCAGCTTGCTCACTATAAAGAGTCTCTCGCAGGATCATTCGATGAGAGCTTCGACACCCTCTCTATGGGGATGTCACACGACTATGCTTTGGCAATAGAGTGTGGATCGAATAATATCCGTGTCGGTTCGTTGATCTTTGGTAATAGAGTCTATTAAGCTGATTTTTGATAAGTAGAGGGGGTATTGACAATATTTGATTGCAATACCCCCTCGCTCTATTTATTGGTGTTGTCGCTACTGTGCGGTAAACTCAAATGAGTCACCTGCAAGATACCTCTTGCTGCTCTTTGAGCCTTGTTCAACGAGGTAGACTACCGTTGTGTAGTTCTCTCCCTTATCCAATTTTGCTGGAATTTTATACTCTCCATTGCCGAAGCCAGCGTGGGCATTGTAGCTCTTTGTCGCTATGCTCTTTCCCTTTGAGTTCATAATCTCGATGATTAGCGTGCGGTTGATAGGTGCAGTATACTGTAGCTCTAGTGTTCCGTTGCTGAACTCTCCGCGTTTGCCTAGGTAGATATAATCCTCAAATACATCTCTCTGCTCAGGAGCATCACTCTTTACACTCTTTGCAATATCAACCAAAACATAGTGACGGACCCAATCATAGTAGCTCCTATTCTTTGTAGGGTCATTCAGATCATCATCTGTTGGGCGAGGAATCCATGCGTAGGTCTCAACAACGATGTTCACACCCATAGGCTTATTCATCACAAAGGGATTACCATCTTTATTGATAAAGTTATATGAACCGCCAGACTTATTGTTAAGGTAGAACTCAGCATTGCTCTCATCCTTCCACCAGCAGCCATAGATATTATATCCATCGCTTAGCACTGAGCCATCTTCAGGCTTTAGTGCGGGGATACCCTTAATAGCCATATCCTCTCGACCTGTTTTTGGCGAGTTGTACCAGCAGTGTACATTTGAGTGCATACCTTTGTGGAAATCGTTGGGTCCCTTCTTCCACCCCTCCTCTTCCGATCCGCCGCGACCGATTGTCTCACATACATCTAGCTCTTGACCATATGTTCCGCCTTGTGACGCTAGCCACTCTGGCTGGTTACCCTCAACAGGGTGGTTACCTCCGCGTGATAGCCAATAGGTGGTTGAGAGAGATGTCTTGTTTGCCTTAGCTCGTGTCTCGTAATATCCGTAGTGAGCCGTTTCGGCTATTGAGACAACTGCTGCACATGAGATGTCAAATATATCTTCATTGCCATTCTTTGCTTTGTAGATATATGGCTCCTTGCGCAGACCGCCTGAGAGTACGAGATTACCATCCTCAACCGCTACGTTATGCTTCTCAAATAGCCCCGGTGGTCGTCCACGCCATGTTGGGTGGTAATTGAGCCACTTTTTGCTATCTAATTCAGCTCCATTAAACTCATCAGAGAAGGTGTCGTTGAGAATCCACCTCTGCCCCAATGGAGGGGTAGGGATGGTCACCTTTGGCTCTGCTACTGGGTATTTAGCCTCTGCTGTAGCTACGCTAGCAACTGCTAGCATAGCTGTTAATAAAAACCTATTCATAGATTATTTTTTTAGATCCTCCTTTGTGCGCTGGATAGCTGTAGCCCTCTGCTTAGTGTTGATGCCATTGCGTAGAAGCTCATCAGCAGAGCGCTCCATTCCGATATTCTTCTTCATTACTGGGTCGTTAAAATCGAGGCTTAGATCGCAATCGAAACGGAGCAAGAAGCTAAACCTCTTCTCTCCCCACTGGTGGATATGCGATATACCCCATGTGATTCCATTTGCACTCTCAACACCTGTAAATGCATCGGGGTCGTAGATTCCCGCAGCAACAGGGGGTTGGTTGACGATTGAGGCGATCTCAAAGTTCATACCATCGGGTGCATACTGAATTGTATTAGCCTCATGTCCATCCTTAGCCATGATTGCCGCTACACCCTCCTTGAATCGGAACATCTGTGTCTCGTGACCTGAGTTCATCACTGGGTTCAACTCATACTTCTCAAATGGTCCGAATGGTGAGTCGGCAATTGCCAATCCTGTCGAACGAACGAGGTTTGGACGTCCGTTATAGTCCGACTTATAATATAAGTATATTTTTCCATTTGGCATAACGATAGGCTGAGGATCGTGGATAGAGTATTGATCCCATGTACCCTCAGGACCATTTGCTACAACAACTCCATCTACAGCGGTCCATGGACCATCGGGTGAGTCAGCCCATGACATCGCTACTGGGCAGTCATCGCCACGCTTACCACTGATCTCAGAGAATGCCTGATAGTAGAGGAAGTATTTTCCCTCCCACACCAAGATGTCGGGTGTACTCACTGAGCGCCAACCCTGCTGAGGTTTTGCTGGGCGAGGAACAGCGATACCCTGCTCAGTCCACTTGAAACCATCCTCAGAGGTTGCGTAACCAATATCGCATAGATCCCAATCGGTCGATGGGATTACGTCTGTTGCCTTGTCAGCACCCTGTGGAACGGGGGTGTTGCGTAGGGTATACCACATGTAGTACTTGCCATTTGCTTTGACAATACGCGTTGGGTCGCGGCGGGTGATTGTGCCATCTCCATTGTTGTAATCGAGACCTATTAGCTTTGAGTATTTGAACTGAGAGTATAGCTCATTATCTTGAGGTGTCGATCCTCCGTAGTTATTAAAGACCCTCTCCATCGCTGGGCTGAGGGCGATCTCCGGACGCTCCTGTGGGTGTTCGTATGGATATGGCTCTACGGGGTAGTTCTTGCTGCCTCCCAAACCGCAGCAGCCTGTCGCTGCAAACATTGCGATAGCTCCTGCTATCAATAGATTCTTGTTCATCATATTAGTTTTTAGTTAATTTTTAATACAAATGCGTGGTCGCATGGCTTTTCGTTAGGTAGGTAGACTACCAACCCTTCGGCTGTCTGCTCCCAGCGTAGCTTCTCCTTACTGCCGATCATAGAGACCTTTGTCACTGGCTCAGTGAGGTGCTTCTCCTTTGTCGATAGGCTTCGGATAACCACTTTGCCGCTATCAGCCCAGTCTAGAATGGTGGCGTAGAGCTGTTTGCCATTGACTGTGAATCGTATATCTTCAGCTGTAGCATCAGCATTCTTATGCTCGCTGAGGTGTCCCTCTTTGATCTTCTGAGGACCCTCACCATAGATCACCCATGGGCGAGTATCGTAGATCGCCTCTCCATTGAGTTTTAACCATGCTCCCATCTCGCGTAGACGCTTTTCAACCTCAAATGGGATCACTCCATTGGCTGTCGGGGTGACATTGAGAAGAACCGCTCCATTCTTTGATACTACATCGATCAAGAAGTCAAGTAGGCGGTTGGTATCTTTATATCGAGGTGTAGAGACGTTACACCATGCACCCCAATCCACAGAGTCGTCGGTTAGCCATGTGAACTCCTTCAGTTCGCTCATGCGCGCACGCTCAAGGTCGAGGACTGCTGTCCCCTCAACAAGGTCATTAAACTTATATGTACAGACAACCTCTTTGCCCCTCTCGATACCTTTATTATAATAGTCGGTGAGGAATTGCTTACGATACTTCTCATCGATGAGGTTCATGCGGTTGTCGAACCAGATAATATCGGGGTCGTAGTCATACATCAACTCATGGAGTCTATCGAGCCAATCCTTACCGAATGAGTCGGGAGCCATCAACTCTGCATTGAAGCCTCTCTGTCCCATGACGAATGAACCCTCTGGTGCGTATGGTCCATAGAGTCCAGAGTACTTTGGATCGCCAGCATCGACACTCTTGTCATATGTAGGATACCATGCGTAGAGCCAGTGCCGGTGGAAACTAACCATATATTTCATACCCTGCTTTTTGACTGCACGCTGCATCTCGCCAACGACATCTCTCTCAGGTCCCATATTTTTGGCATTCCACTCAGCAACCTTTGAATCCCACATAGCGAAACCATCGGCATGCTCGGCACATGGACCTGCGAACTGCGCTCCCGCATCTTTGAAGAGCTTAGCCCACTCGTCGGCATTGAACTTTTCACCTTTGAACATAGGGATAAAATCTTTGTAGCCAAACTTCTTTGTTCCTCCATAGACCATCTCGTGGTATTTAGAGATAACGTGATTCTCGCGATACATCCAGAGTGAGTACCACTCGGTCTTGAATGCAGGGACTGAGTAGGGTCCCCAGTGGAAGTAGATTCCAAACTTGCAGTCGCGATACCACTCGGGTACTTCATATTGTTTGAGTGACTCCCAGTCGGCTTGGTAGGGTTCGCTCTTTTTCGCCTCTGCAAACTCAATAGAGAACGCGAGAAGAATAAGTGATAACAGTAGTAATTTTACACTTTTCATAGTCGTAGATTGGTTCATAAAATAGGTTTGTTCTATAAAATGTTAATTTTATTGCAAATATAAGTTATTTTTTTTGTGTTTAGTGTTATTTTTTTGCATATATTTGTAGTGTGGAAGAGAACTAAATTTTTTTTATAGTAAATTTTAGCCTCTCTTTATAAAAAATTACTCTTTTGTAGTGGTGATTTGCCCATCTATTATTTATGTATATATAATAGGTGAGTGTAGGCGGTTGTAGTACGTTGAGTGATGAGAACTATTTAGCAACTTAAAATATAAATATAACTAACTAAGAAAAGATGAAAATTGAAAAACAGGCTACTTCAGAACATGTAGTATCGAGTAAGGTGCTATTCCCGTTCATTCTTATCACCTCACTCTTTGCATTGTGGGGATTCGCTAATGATATTACGAACCCTATGGTTGCTGCCTTTGGTTCGGTTATGGAGTTATCAACAGCTCACGCATCATTGGTGCAGTTCGCTTTTTATGGTGGATATGCCACTATGGCTATTCCTGCAGCCCTATTTATCCAGAAGTACAGCTATAAGAGTGGAATCCTGCTCGGGTTAGGTCTATACGCTTTAGGAGCATTGCTATTCTTCCCTGCCGCTCAGTTTCAGATGTTTGGATTCTTCCTTCTTTCGCTCTATATCTTGACTTTCGGATTGGCATTCTTGGAGACAACAGCTAACCCATATATCCTTGCCATGGGATCGGTTGAGACATCTACTCGCCGTTTGAACTTAGCTCAGGCGTTTAACCCAATTGGTTCGTTGATGGGTATGTTTGTCGCTTCGCAATTTATCTTGGCAAATTTGCAGTCTGATAAAATTACTGTCGATGAGTATGGTGTAGATAGCTTTTCCGCACTCGATACAGTTACTAAAGAGGCAATTCGTCTGGAGGATTTGATGGTTATTCGTAACCCATATGTGATCCTTGGTTTGGTGGTTATCTGTATGTTTGTTATTATTGCAATTACTAAGATGCCTAAGATCCTAGATCTTGAGAATCGCCCCGGTTTCCGTGAGTCGGTGAAAGCGCTATTTGCTAATAAGACATATATTCGTGGTGTTGTGGCTCAGATCTTCTATGTAGGTGCGCAGATCATGTGTTGGACATATATTATCCACTACGCTGGTCGTTTGGGTATAGATAAGGCTGATGCACAGATGTATAATATCTTTGCGATGGGTATGTTCCTCGTAGGTAGATTTATCGCTACAGCATTGATGAAGTTCGTTAACTCTCGTTTGATGTTGGCTGGTTTCGGTTGTGGTGCAATCGTTTGTACTTTGGGTGCGATCTTCATCGATGGAATGGCTGGTCTCTACAGCTTGATGGCGGTTTCGATCTTTATGTCGCTGATGTTCCCTACAATCTATGGTATTGCTCTTGAGGGAATTGGTCGCTACGCTACATTGGGTGCTGCAGGATTGGTAATGGCTATCGTTGGTGGAGCGTTGATGCCCCCTATGCAGGGATGGATCATCGATCAAGGTACTGTGATGGGTCTACCATCTGAGAATGCTTCGTTCGTTCTTCCTCTTATCTGCTTTATCGTTGTAACATGGTTCGGATACCGTTCATATAGAGCAATTACAAAATAAAAAACCAAAAAAATAATTCATTTAATAAATTAAAAAAGATGGAAACAAAAACAGTTCAGTCGATCGATCCAGCTATCGTTCCTCAGCGCAAACTAAGCAATGGCATGTTGTTGCCAGCAGTAGGAATCGGAACATTCGGTTCAGACAGCATCAGCTATGAGGATGTATCAGTTGCTATCAAAAACGCTATCAAATATGGCTACCGCCATATCGATTGTGCAGCAGTTTATGGTAACGAGAAGTATATCGGACAGGTGTTGAAGGAGGTTATCGAAGAGGGTATCGTAACTCGTGAGGAGTTGTGGATCACATCTAAGGTGTGGAACAACCGTCATGATGATGTTGTTGCTGCTTGTAAGCAGACTTTGGAGGATCTTCAGCTTGACTATGTAGATCTTTATCTTACACACTGGCCCTTCCCTAACTTCCACGCTGAGGGTGTTAGTGTAGACTCTCGTGACCCACACGCTAAGCCATATATCCACGAGGACTTCATGAAGACTTGGGCGCAGATGGAGCAGTGTATGGAGATGGGTATGACTAAGTCTATCGGTACTTCAAACATGACTAAGGCTAAGATGGAGTTGTTGCTTCGCGATTGCAAGATTCGCCCAGTAGTAACTGAGATGGAGCTTCATCCACACTTCCAGCAGACAGAGTTGTTCAACTACTATATGTCTGAGGGAATCCAGCCAATCGGATTCTGTCCAATCGGTTCACCAAACCGTCCAGAGCGTGATAAGACTGAGAATGATACTGTGCCTATCGCTGATCCAGTGATCGTTGAGATCGCTAAGGCTCACGGTGTTCACCCAGCAGTTATCTGCCTTAAGTGGGGTGTTCAGCGCGGTCAGGCTATCATTCCTTTCTCTGTTGTTCCTGCTGAGTATGAGTCAAACTTGTTGGTAGGTTCTCGCGACCTTCTTACAGATGAGGAGATGGCTAAAATCGCTGCTACAGATAAGAACTGTCGTTTCATCAAGGGTCAGGTATTCTGCTGGGTAGGCTCAGACTGGGAGGATCTTTGGGATGAGGATGGAACAATCAAAGGATTGTAGTCGATAACTATTTCGATTGTTTGTCATGCTGAGCGAAGCGAAGTATCTCGTAAGATCTTCGATGAGTATTGCGAGATACTTCGCTAACGCTCAGCATGACAAAAGAATATAAAAATAAAAAACCAATAAATAAAAAGAAATAATATGTGTAATTTGTGTGGAACAATGAAGGGTGCTTACCTACCGGGAGATAGCACTGTAGTATTGAAAGAGGTCGAGATCCCAACACCGGGATATGGTGAGGTTTTGGTTAAGACTAAGTCATCAACAATCTGTGGTAGCGACATCCGTTGCATCTATCGTGAGCACCTTGGAAAGGGTCCTGAGGGATACCAGAACAAAGTTGCAGGTCACGAGCCTTGTGGTCAAGTTGTTAAGTGTGGTCCCGGAATGCGTCGTTTCAAAGAGGGTGATCGTGTGATCCTTTACCACATCTCTGGTTGTGGTGTATGTAACGATTGCCGCCGTGGTTATATGATTAGCTGTACATCAGATGTTTACCGTCGTGCTTACGGATGGCAGCGTGATGGAGGTATGGCTGAGTATATCTTGGCTGAGGAGAAAGACCTTGTTTTGCTTCCAGACTCATTGACATACACCGATGGTGCGCAGGTTGCGTGCGGTTTCGGTACTGTATATGAGGGATTGGAGAAGGTTGGTATCTGTGGCGATCACGATGTTTTGGTTGTAGGTCTTGGACCAGTAGGTTTGGCAACAGCGATGTTGTGTAAGGCTATGGGTGCTAAGCGTATCGTTGGTGTTGACGTATCTGAGGAGCGTATGCAGATCGCTTTGGATAAGGAGCTTTGTGACGCTGTGTTTATGTCAGATGCTTCAGCTTTGGAGAAGGTAATGGCTTACACTGATGGTCGTGGTTTCGAGCGTGCAGTAGATTGCTCAGCTCACACTTTGGGCCGTCAGTTGGCTCTTCGTGCTACTCGCAAATGGGGTAAGACAGCTCTTATCGGTGAGGGAGGAACAATGGAGATCAACCCATCACCAGATATGATCCACGAGCAAAAGACATTGTCTGCAACATGGGTTACTTCAATCTGGTTGATGGAAGAGCTTGTTGAGCGTATCGAGCGCTGGGGAATCCACCCTGAGGACCTTGTAACACACCGTTTCACTTTGGATCAGGTTGACGAGGCGTATGCTTTGATGGCTAGCGGAAAGTGCGGTAAGGTTGCTGTAGTATTCGATGAGGAGATCAAATAATCTCCGCCAAAGTTAAATCTAGCGGTATTTTCGGCACTTCCCAATCTATATAAATGCTCACGTACTAAAGTACGCTCCGCTTTATAGAGATCGCGAAGCCCCAAAAATCCTCGCTATATTTAACTTTGCCGAGTGTAGTAATTGTGAGGGTGTCCCAAAAAGACACCCTCATTTTAAAATATTAATACTATTATGTGGAAAAAACAGTTTAATGATACTTTGCACCTTTTGGGGCATCGTAACTGGATCTTGGTTGTCGATAAGGCATACCCACTCCAGAGTGCTGATGGAATAGAGTATATCAATACCGGAGAGTCTCACGAGGATGTTTTGAAGTATGTTCTAGGCGCTGTTGAAGATGCATCGCATATCAAACCAATTATCTACACCGACAAGGAGTTTGAGGTGTTGGATCAGTTGGGTGATGAGGCGGCGGCAATGGTAGCCTCGATGGGTGAGATCTTCGAGGGTGTAGAGGTTAACTCTATCATGCACGAGGATATATTTGCTAAGTTGGATAAAGCATCTAAGCTCTTCAATGTTTTGGTTATCAAAACAGAGTCTACAGTAGCCTATAGCTCGGTATTCATCGAGTTGGATTGTGGCTATTGGACAGCAGAGAAAGAGGCAAAATTACGTGGTTTAATCGGATAATTCGTTTTGTCGTTCTTATGTAAGCAAAGAGATTCTGTTACTAAAATATATGGTTAGTGGCAGAGTAGGGTGCGAGTATTTATTTCGGATTTGGGTGCAAACACGAAGTGTTTGTGTAAATTTTGTATGTTAACAAATTATTCAAATTTATTTGAAATAATTTGTTGATATACAAAATCTTAGAGCAAAGCTCTAAGCCCAAATACGCAAGGGAAAAGAGAAACGAAGTTTCTCAAGCTCAGCGGGGAGCACCCCGCCGCCGCCCGCGTAGGGCAGCCCTCGATTCTTCGCTTGCATTCAGCATGACAGAGTGGATCATAGAGATAATAAAAAAATATGGCAGATATTAAAATTTATACATTGAAGGGTGGCAACGTTGAGATGGTTGTTACTAACTTCGGAGCGCGCGTGATGAAGCTATTTGTAGCTGATCGCGATGGCAAGATGGCTGATATTGTGTTGGGTTATAACACTATTGAGGAGTATCTAGATAATAAGGGTGAGAGGTTCTTGGGAGCTGTCTGCGGACGCTTTGCCAACCGTATCGCTAAGGGACAATTCACTATCGATGGTGTAGAGTACAATGTACCTATCAACAATAACGGACAGTCGTTGCACGGCGGTTTAAAGGGTATTGACTCTGTTGTTTGGGATGTTGTTAATGCAACTGATTCTCGTATTGATTTTCGCTATGTTGCGGCAGATGGTGAGGAGGGTTACCCCGGTGAGTTGACTATTGATATGAGCTATGAGCTTACTGATAACAATGAGTATGTTATTGAGTATAAGGCAACAACAACTAAAAAGACTCATGTTAACTTGACTCATCACTCATTCTTTAACCTTCGTGGTGAGGGTAATGGAACAGTAAATGAGCATACAATGATGATTAACGCTGAGCAATTTATCCCAATTGACAACGTCTCTATCCCAACGGGAGATATTGATGATGTTGAGGGTACTCCATTTGATTTCCGTGTTGCTAAGGTAATCGGACAGGATCTAGGAGTTAAGTTCACTCAGTTGGATATGGGTGCTGGATATGACCACTGTTGGGTTCTTGTTGGCGATCAGGGTGAGATGAAGTTAGCTGCTGTGACAGCTGATCCTGAGTCTGGTCGTAGGATGAGTGTCTATACCGATCAGAAGGGAATCCAGTTCTATGGTGGTAACTTCTTCGATGGTAAGACCGTATCTAAGGATGGTAAGGGCGCATATGACTATCGTGGTGCTTTGGCGCTAGAGACTCAGCTCTTCCCAGACACACCAAATCAGCCTCACTTCCCATCTACAATCTTGGATGAGGGCGAGGTATACACACATACATGTATCTATAAGTTTGATACCATCTAGGTCATGAGACGTATAGTTGTTTCAATGTTTCTAGCCACAGCACACTTTGTTGCTGTGGCTAGTTCGTCTGTAGATACCAATGCTCTGAGCAGAGAGAGGGTTGAGTCGAGTGATGATATTGTCTGGTATCAGCAGGTTGGTCCGGGTAATGCAGGCTTTGCCAATATGTTACGCTATCACCCTACTATACCCGGAAAGGTGATGAACTGCCCCGATATGTGGAACTCATATATGAGTGATGATAATGGCGAGCAGTGGTATGGAATAACGGACCCTGATGGTGATGCTTCGTTCTACCACATTCGTGATCTACAGTTCTCTCATACTGATTCCGATTTTGCTATCGCTATCGCCTCGTCACTACTCTTTCGTAGTACAAATTGTGGTAGGAGCTGGGAGAAGGTGACCAACTGCCCTTGGTATAAACTCAATGAGGAGGGGTTAGATACAGATAGTTGGAGACGTAAGGTCGCTTCGTTGGCTATCGATCCGACAGATAGTGATGTATGGTATGTTGGTGGAGGTGCTAATGTGAGCAAGCAGAATTGGCTGTCAAGTCTTGAGAGGATCACTGAGGCAAATCCTCGTGGTAGTGAGGATCCGAAGAGGATCTTCTGTATTGGAGAGTTGTGGAGGACGACTAATGGCGGTAAGAGCTGGAAATCTATTAAGGAGGGTCTCGACCCAAAGGTTCAGGTGGGGCGAATAGTTGTCAATCCTAAAGATCCTAAACAGCTCTTTGTATCATCTAATTTTGGTATTTACAAATCTGAAAATCAAGGTGATAGCTGGGTGCAAATATCTAGTGGCAAGCTAGAGAGCGATATAGTTATGGATATGGACTACTACTATAATGCTGCTAGTGGGAAGTTTATCCTCTATGCAATTGACCAAACACAATATATCCCAGATGGTAAGAGTACACGTACACGAGGGGGTATATTTATGTCGACTGATGAGGGTGAGACATGGCAGAATATCACAGGTAATCTGCATCTCGATATTAATCGTCTTACAGGTGGTGTTCCGAAGAATTACTATCAGTACCTCTCTAAATGGTTTGAGGTAACAGCTGCGGAGGCTAAAAAACTATACCCTGAGCTACCTACAAAGGCGTTGCAGATCTTTAATATGATTGCCGTTGATCCATCTCGCGAGGGTGCCTTGTATCTTGGACATGCCGATCCTCAGACAGGATTGTCTATTATGCCGGGTCGATTGTGGTCGACAACCAATAATGGAGAGTCGTGGATCAATACAGCACGTCTGTATGAGGAGAACTGGATGCTCGATCGTGACTATTGGGAGGAGCGAGGCAACCCCGTTAATGGGAATATGACTGTTGGTCACCAATCGAGACATATGCGTCAAGGTAATGATTATGCTCTGCGCTCTATGCGTGGGTTGGCTGTTGGTGTTGATGGTAGTGTGATGATTATCTCGGACCATAGCACGATGTTAAGCAGCGATCATGGAGCGACATGGCACCAGCGCGATGAGTACTACACACCCTCTGGGGCTATCGTAGGTCGTGGAAATAGCAACCTCCCGGGGTTGACAATCGCACAGGATAAGCGTGGCAATAGAACTATTCTTGGTACAGGTGAGCATAGAGTGATGATCCCTACCTATGATGATCCTGAGGGTAAGATAGCTTTGAAGTATATCAAAACAGCCCCCGAGACTGCGGGAAATATTATCTTCGACCCCTACGACCCTGAGGTGTGTTACCTAACATCAAATAGGCAGACGGGAAAACAGTTTAGCTATATCAGTAGGGATAGTGGTCTCTCGTGGGATAAGCTAGGTGTGGCAACACCAGCGACCAATAGATGGTTGGATGATTTCTATACTAATGGATTGCTGATTGATCCTATCAACAATCAATATCTCTACCATGGTATAACTATCATCAACGATATGGAGAAGGCTAATATGGGTGGCTTCTATCGCTCTGAGGATGGTGGTAAAACATTTCAACAATCTAATAGTGGACTCCCCGAGGTGGTACGTGTAAATGATGTGCAGTTTGATCCGCGCGATAGGAGTAACAAATCACTCTTTATAGCTGCGGAGAGATACACCATCGACTATCATGGTCCAAAGGCTCCTGAGGGGGGGCTGTATCACTCTACAGATCGTGGCGTGAGCTGGAAAAGAGTTAAGACACCAGTGGCAGTTGAGGGTGTACAGTTTGTTAAGTTCGACCATACAAATAGAATGTATATCACTACAGGCTATCGTCAAGGTGGTGCCGGAGTGTGGTATAGTGATGATTTTGGCAAGAGCTGGAAGCAGATATTTAAGTACCCCGGTACAGAGTCGATTGATATATCTCCATTTGATAACAATATGATTGTTGTCTCGGTGCGGTTTATGTCGAAGAATCCCGGTCTATACCTATCACGTGATAGAGGTGAGACATGGAGTAAGTGTAATACAAATATAACTATTCCACATCAGATTGAGGATGTCAAGTTTGATATTTTTAAACCAGATGAGATATGGTGCGCTACACTAGGTTGTGGATTCTATAAGGGTAAGATCAAGGAGATTGCCCCTATTCAGGTTGTTAAGGTCTCTCCTCAGAGCTATACTCTGTCAGTTGGGGATAGTGTTAAGATCTCAGCAAATGAGAAGAGGATCACATGGCGTAGTGAAAATGAGGCGATCGCAACAGTCTCTAAGAGTGGTGAGGTGAAGGGTGTCGGTAGTGGACTTGTGAAGATATGGGCATCAACACCCGATGGGCGTTATACTGATTATACACTTGTTACTGTCCAGCGAGAGTAATCTCTTTGCGATGGGCGAAAATAAATTACCCCTGATGTCGAATCTATATTCAGCATCAGGGGTAAATTATATCAGTTTAGAAGAGCTATTTAATTATATCTATTGGGAACTTCTTAAATAGCTTATCCATCGCTTTTGCCATCTCCTCGCTATCGTTAATTAGCTGTCCACGGCTACCTAGGCGTGTGCTTATCTCTGCACTAAAGACATGGATATTAGATTTTGTGTCTACAAGGTCCAACATTAAGAACCCATCTACAACAACCTCTGAGGTCGATGATGATGTGCTATAAACACCATGGGTGTATGGCACTGCACCAAAAGTGTTGTATCTGCCGCCCCATCCCGGACCGCCCGGACCATAGCCAACGCCTACTCCAACGCCTACTCCAACAGTATCAGTACTTGTCTCGATACTCTTCTTCATCGATACACTCATATAAACGGTCATATCTCCACCGCTCTCAGCCTTTGTGAATCCTCTGCTCTGGAGTGCCTTTG
This sequence comes from Rikenellaceae bacterium, assembly GCA_047178765.1. GTDB lineage: Bacteria > Bacteroidota > Bacteroidia > Bacteroidales > Rikenellaceae > Alistipes. Next base: position 18,486 of record JBCQTG010000011.1, read on the forward strand.
TTGCCTCATAGTATAGTACCTGTGCATCCTCGACCTTTACCCCCTCAGGAAGTTTCTCTGTGTCTAGCTCCTGCAATGAGAATGTTTTGTACTTTGTTAGATCTCCATTGTTAAGAACTTTGCTGTTCACCAAAGAGTAGCGTGAGCATGATGCCATGGTCATCATTGCTACTGCTGCTACTAGCATTAATTTAATTGTGTTTTTCATAGAGGTTTAGTTTAGATTTAAAAAAAGAGTGAGACTAAGAATCTGTTTAAGTTTTTCTCACTTAATCTGCTAAGGCTCTTTCACTTCGTTTTTTAATTTTGCTACCTTGCTAATAGCACCACTATTAGCTGCGATACCAAAATTAAAAATCAAAGCAAAATAGCACATAGCATATTTAAGCAGAAAAACTTAAACAGATTCTAAACATAGTTAGTCCCACTCAGTTATTATATTATTTCTTTGACATGTAATCCTTGATATAGGTGTGGTGTGGTCCAAAGCGCTCGAAGGCAGCCTTGTCCAACTCCTCCTGTGCTGATGGGTGAGCGATAGAGATCAATAGTCTTGCCCTCTCCTGCAAACTCTTTCCATATAGATCAACCGCTCCATACTCAGTAACGAACCAGCGCATGTGTGAGCGTGTTGTCACAACACCTGCTCCGGCAGTCAACACTGGTGCAATCTTAGATAGACCCTTATTTGTTACTGATGGCATTGCGATCATCGCTACACCACCCTTAGACAATGATGCTCCATAGACGAAGTCAACCTGTCCTCCTACACCTGAGTAGAACTTTGTTCCCAAAGAGTCGGCACAAACCTGACCTGTCAAATCAACCTGTAGTGCTGAGTTGATCGCTGTTACGCGGTCATTCTTCGAGATGATATATGGATCATTTGTATAACCAACATCCATCATGCGTACTCCGGGGTTATCGTTGATAAAGTCATAAACCTTCTGTGATCCCATCAAGAAGGTAGATACCATCATTCCCTTATCGATATTCTTTGCAGCACCATTGATTACTCCGCTCTCAACGAGTGGAAGAACGCCATCAGCGAACATCTCTGTGTGGATACCCAAATTCTTGTGTCCTGTCAACTGTGACAAAACAGCGTTAGGGATAGCACCGATACCCATCTGTAGTGTTGCACCATCCTCGATCAAGGCAGCACAGTTCTTACCTATTGCAACCTCTATCTCACTAGGCTCAGAGAAGTGAGCCTCCTCCAATGGGCAATCCTCCTCAATGAAGAGGTTGATACGTGATGAGTGGATCATTGCATCTCCAAACGAACGTGGCACATACTTATTAACAACTGCAATCACAGTATCAGCAGTCTCAACAGCAGCCAATGTAGCATCTACTGATGTTCCCAACGATACATAACCATGCTGGTCGATTGGAGAGACCTGAATCATAGCTACGTTACATGGTACTGCACCACAACGGTATAGTTTCTGAGTCTCGCTCAAGAATACGGGGATATAATCTGCGTAACCCATCTGAGTCTCCTTGCGACAGTTGTGTCCAACAAAGAATGAATCCAACTGGAAGATACCGCTAAACTTAGGATCTGCGTATGGTGCTGGACCCTCTGTGTGGAGGTGGTGGATATGAACATCGCGTATCTCCCCTCTCTCTCCTCTCTCGCACATAGCCTTGATAAGGCACTGTGGTGCTGATGCTACTGAACTTAGGTGAATGTGGTCACCCGACTTGATCGCCTTGACAGCCTCTTCAGCCGTCACAAATTTTACTGTGTTGCTCATTTTCTTCTATATTCTTTGTTTTGAATTTATTATCTTATATTGCTGTCATGCTGAACGAAGCGAAGTCTCTCGCAATATCTGTTTCCTGACCTTGCGAGATACTTCGCTTCGCTCAGCTTGACACTAAGAATCTATCTCTTTACCTCTACCTGCTCGTATCCCTCGATTATATCGCCAATCTTAACATCATTGAACGACTCGATGTTCAAACCGCAATCAAGACCACTTGTAACCTCCTTAACATCATCCTTGAATCGCTTTAACGATCCTAGCTTACCTGTGTAGATCACAATACCATCGCGGATCACGCGGATCGATGTGTTGCGAGAGATCTTACCCTCACGAACCATACATCCTGCAACTGTTCCAACCTTCGAGATCTTGAACACCTCCAACACCTCCACAGAGCAGACAATCTCCTCCTTCATTACCGGCTCCAACATACCCTCGATCGCATCCTTAATATTGTTGATAGCGTCGTAGATGATTGAGTACATACGCAACTCAACCTCCTCTTTCTCAGCTAGCTTACGCGCTGATGCCGATGGTCGAACTTGGAATCCGACAATGATTGCATTCGATGCAGCAGCCAACAAGACATCTGACTCAGAGATTTGACCCACAGCAGCGTGGATAACATTGATCTGTACCTCCTCTTTAGAGAGCTTAATCAACGATCCTGACATCGCCTCAATTGATCCATCAACATCTCCCTTGACAATAATGTTCAACTCCTTGAATGAGCCAATAGCGATTCTGCGTCCAATATCATCGAGTGTGACATGTTTCTGAGTCATCAGACCCTGCATACGTTGTAGCTGCTCGCGCTTTGTCGCCACCTCACGTGCCGAGCGATCATCATCCATAACATTGAATGTATCTCCAGCCTGAGGCGCTCCGTTAAGTCCTAGCACCTGAACGGGTGTCGATGGTCCCGCTACGGTAACCTTAATTCCATTCTCGTTGAACATCGCCTTGACACGACCTGTATATGTTCCAGAGAGTATTACATCTCCTATCTTCAACGTTCCATTTTGAACCAATATTGTTGAGACATATCCACGACCCTTATCGAGTGTCGACTCGATGATTGTTCCCACAGCCTTACGATCGGGATTTGCCTTGAGGTCGAGTAACTCAGCCTCCAACAACACCTTCTCCAACAGCTTATCGAGATTCATTCCCATCTTTGCCGATACATCTTGACTCTGGTACTTACCACCCCAATCCTCAACGAGGTAGTTCATCGCTGCCAACTGCTCCTTGATCCTCTCAGGGTTAGCCGCTGGTTTATCACACTTATTGATTGCAAAGACCATCGGTACACCTGCCGCCTGTGCGTGGTTGATAGCCTCAGTCGTCTGTGGCATGACACTATCATCTGCCGAGACAATAATGATAGCAACATCGGTAACCTTAGCTCCTCTGGCACGCATCGCTGTAAACGCCTCGTGACCCGGGGTATCAAGGAATGTGATTCGTTGCCCATTCAGCTCTGTTGAGTATGCTCCGATGTGCTGAGTGATTCCTCCTGCCTCACCCTCGATAACATTTGCCTTACGGATGTTGTCGAGTAGCGATGTCTTACCGTGGTCTACGTGACCCATTACAGTAACAATCGGTGGGCGAGATACCAAGCTATCCTCTGAGTCTACATCATCGTCATCAATAGCCTCTTGAATCTCAACTGATACAAACTCAATAGTGAAGCCAAACTCCTCTGCAACAACAACGAGTGCCTCAGCATCTAACCTCTGGTTGATTGAAACCATCAAGCCTAGGTTCATACATGCCATGATGACATCTGTCGCACCTACACCCATCATTGTAGCCAACTCACTCACCGTTACAAACTCCGTAACTTTGAGGATTGACTTCTCCTTCTGCTCACGCTCCATCTGCTCATCCATCCTCTCAGCATAGGCGTCGCGCTTATCTTTTCTATACTTAGCTCCCTTGCCCTTAACACTCTTTGATGTTAATCTTGCAAGGGTATCTTTAACCTGCTTTGATACCTCCTCATCGCTGATCTCAACCTTTGGAGTGTTATCAAATTGGCGGTTGTTGTTCTGTTTAGCCTTTTTGTTTTTGCGTCCCGGACCCTGTTGAGACTGTTGGTTCTGTTGATTTTGCTGATTCTGCTGACCACCCTTATTTTGAACCCCTTTTTGTCCCCCCTGCTGCTGCTTCGATTTCTGTCCGCCGCCTTTATTATCTCCGTTAGCAGGCTTATTTATATCTACCTTCTCCTTATTTAGACGCTTGCGCTTATGCTTTCCTCCCGGTGTGAATGCTGATACATCCATCTTTCCCAATACATTTGGTCCAGTGAGGTTATTTACCTTCACTCTGTAGAGTTCATCCTCGCCAGTTGATGATGGCTTGCTTGTAGCTGTATTCTCATCACTCTTCTTCTCCTCGCTCTTCACCTCAATCTTTGTCTCAACTGCGATTGGTTTAGCTGCGGGTTGCTCTTTTTTGATCTCGGGAGTTGTTGTTTTAACCTCAGGAGTAGTAACTTCAGCCGCTTTAGCTGTTGTATCCTGCATCTTTTCAACCCTATTGGTATTGGGTTCAACCACCTCTACTGCTGGCTGAGACTCACTCTTTACCTCAGCCTTAGGTTCCTCAGCTTTTATCGGAGACTTTACAATCTCTTCAATCTTTGTCTCCTCGACCTTTATCTTTTCAACCTTTACCTCCTCGATCTTCACCTCGGGTTTTGCCACCTCCGGTCTCTCTGCAGGCGTCACCTCGACAATCGGAGTCTCCTCTTTTTGCTCAAAAATAGGCTTGGGCTTGTTCTTACCCTCGCTAAGATCGATCTTTCCTAGCACCTTAAATGTCGATGATGGAGATTTGATTACGTTACTCTTAATGAGAATCTGCTTCTCATTATCCTCATCTTCACTCTCAGCAGGCGAAGAGACCTTACTCTCCTTAGCCGAGGAGCTATCGATACTTACTGAGGTCGATTTAAGATTTATCCTCTCGCGAATAGAGGCTCTATCATCCTTAACACTACGGTTCACACCAAACTCCTTCTCCAAAAGGGCGTAGGTCTCCGTCTCAACAACCTCATTTGGTGAGCCGTCGATATTGATCCCCTTCTTGTGTAGAAAATCAGTGATCGTGTTAATTCCGACTTTGAACTCCTTTGCGACTTGAATAAGTCTTAATTTCCTCCCATTACTCATGTATGTTCTCCTTTATTTTTTTCTTTTTTTGTTATCGACTCCTTTAAGCTAATAGATTCTCTACTCGAACTCCGCTTTGAGGATGTCGATTACCCCTTGTGCCTGCTCCTCCTCAAGGTCAGCACGTTGAGCCAACTCCTTAACAGATAGTCGTAGTACACTCTTTGCTGTGTCGCAGCCGATCTTTTTCAACGCCTCGATGATCCAACCCTCAATCTCATTGGTGAACTCAGTGAGTGCAACATCCTCCTCGCCATAGTCGCGATAGACATCGATGTCGTAGCCTGTAAGCATCTTCGATAGGCGAATATTTAGTCCTCCCTTTCCAATCGCTAGAGATACCTGATCTGGCTCCAAAAGTACTGAGGCTGTCATGCGCTCCTCATCCAGTGTGATGCTCTTAACCTTTGCTGGGTTCAATGAGCGTTGGATAAGCAACTGGATATTTGTAGTGTAGTTAATAACATCGATATACTCGTTCTTCAACTCCTTAACGATGGTGTTAATACGTGATCCCTTCATTCCTACACATGCTCCTACTGGGTCGATCCTCTCATCATATGACTCTACTGCCACCTTAGCCCTCTCTCCCGGTATGCGAACGATGCTCTTGATGGTAATCAATCCATCTGCAATCTCAGGTACCTCCTGCTCGAAGAGACGCTCTAAGAATAGGTTTGCCGTACGCGAAAGGATGATACGTGGCTTATTGTTAATCATCTCAACACTCTTCACAATCGCCCTTACTGAGTCCCCCTTGCGGAAGAAATCACTCGGTATCTGCTCCGACTTAGGTAGTGACATCTCGTTATCCTCATCATCAAGGATTAAGATCTCACGCTTCAATATCTGATAAACCTCACCAACGATAACCTCACCTACACGCTGTGAGTACTTCTCGAAGAGGTTAGCCTTCTCCAAATCGAGAATCCTCGATGCTAGGTTCTGGCGTAGCGACAATACAGCTCTACGACCAAACTGCGATAGCTTGAACTCATCAGCATACTCGTCACCAATCTCATAGGTTGGGTCGATAGCCTTTGCGTCAGAGACAGCGATCTCCAAATTATCATTCAAAACATCATCATCCTCAACAACATCACGGTTGCGCCAGATCTCCAAATCTCCCTTCTCCGCATTGATAATTATATCGAAGTTCTCGTCCGAGCCAAACTGCTTCTGTAGCGCATGACGAAAGACATCCTCCAATACACCGATCATTGTCGATTTATCAATATTCTTCTGCTCCTTGAACTCCGCAAAGTTGCTAATCAAACTAATGTTATCCATCTTATATTTATAGTTATTTAAAATCTAAATATTCACTTACACTCTTTATGTCGCTGAACTCATGCCTCTCGTTATGCTCAACAACAACCCTCTTCCTCTTGCCACTCTCATTAACCACACTCTCCCTCTTCTCGTAGCTAACATCTATCCCCTGCTCATCTGCTGCCATCAGTGTGGCAACAAACTTAATCCCACTCTTTAATAGTACCTCCACCGAGCTGCCAACTAGTCTCTTAAACTGTCTGAGAAGTTTTAACTCTGAACCTATTCCCGCTGAAGCTACAGTTAGTGAGAAATCCTCAACCTCTCGGTCAAACTCCGCCTCAATAGCTCTGCTCAAATCAATGCAACTATCTATAGAGACCTTACTATCTGAGTCAACCAAAAGCTCAACATCATTCGACACCGAACAGCTGCACGAAACTACATACATCTCCGTACCCTCAAGCAACTTATCAGCAATCGCTACTATCTTTTCCTTATCAATCATCTTGCAAACACTTGTATATCACGCAAATAGGGAAGCACCCGCCTCCCTAATCATAGAGGGGTAATCCCCTCTCTAACCTCTATCGCTACATGAGCCTCCCACCATCCACTGCAAAAATAGTCATAAATTTAATACTTACCAAATTTTCACGCATATTTCGTCTGAAATAGTAGCGAGTGTAGGGGCGTGGGCTGCCTCCGGCGGTCGGGTTGCCACCCGAAGGGCTGGCGAGATGCTTTGCATCTCTTCTCTATTGCGGACGATTATTAATGTGAATATGATCTTATGGGGATGCATCCCCATAAGATCATATTCATTTTAAAGAAACTGCTCGCAGCAAAAGAAGAGATGCAAAGCATCTCGCCAGCCCTTCGGGTGGCAACCCGACCGCCGGAGGCAGCCCCCATTCCTACATTCGTTTCTTCTTATCGACGATAGCGTCGATTACGGCTACGGCGGTGATTGTTATTATGTCGCGCACGGGGCTTTCGATGTCGGTGAAGTGGATAGGTTTGTTTAGACCCATCTGTATTGGTCCGATGATCTCGCAGTCGTCGCTCAGTGATTGTAGTAGTTTATAACCTGAGTTGGCTGAGCTAAGGTTGGGGTAGATCAGTGTATTCACATCCTTGCCATAGAGGCGGGTGAATGGGTATTTAGCATCGCGCAGTTCTGTATTGAGTGCGAAGTTGATTTGCATCTCACCATCGATTGGCATATTGGGGTAGTTCTGTTGTAGGTGAGCCACCGCTTTGTGTACATCTGCTGGACTTCCCACCTCATCAGTACCGAAATTTGAGTATGAGACCATCGCCATCACTGGTTCGTGGTTGAAGAACTTCACTGTATCGCTAGATAGTCGAGCTATATCGATGAGGGTCTCTGTATCGGGGTGGCGATTGATAAGGGTATCAGCAAAGAAGTATGTTCCGCGTTTTGAGTTGATGATATGCATTGCGCCGAAGGTCTTATATTCGGGGCGTATGCCGATCACCTCCTTAGCCACCTTGATGGTGCTGGTGTAGCGTGTGTAGACTCCAGAGATAAATGCGTCTGCCATACCTGTTTCGACCATCATCATACCGAAGTAGTTGCGTTCAAACATCTTGTCATTAGCCTCCTGCATATTTGCACCCTCACGAGAGCGCTTCTCGAATAGTCTCTTTGCAAACTCTTCACGACGAGCCGACTCGCAATCTGCACGGTGGTTGATGATCTCTATTCCATCAAGGTTAAGGTCTAGCTCAGTAGCTAGTCTTGAGATCTTCTCTGCATTACCTAGTAGGATAGGGTGGCAGATACCCTCGCTGCGAGACATTACCGCTGCGCGTAACATATTAGGGTGGATACCCTCGGCAAAGACTACTCGCTGAGGATCGCGGCGTGCGGTCTCATAGAGCTGGCGAGTGAGCTGTGACTCCTGCCCCATCATCATCTTCAGCTGATTGCGGTACTCATCCCAATCTGTGATCTGCTTCTTAGCCACTCCCGACTCCATAGCTGCCTTAGCAACAGCTATCGAGACCTCGGTAATTAGTCGAGGGTCGACAGGTTTGGGGATGAAGTAATCTCTACCAAAGGTGAGGTTGTTAACTTTATATGCCTGATTTACAATATCTGGAACATGTTTCTTCGCAAGGTCAGCGATAGCATGCACCGCACCTAGTTTCATCGCCTCATTGATCGATGTTGATGCTGTATCTAGCGCTCCTCTAAAGATATATGGGAATCCGAGAACGTTGTTAATCTGGTTGGGGTAGTCGGAGCGTCCTGTCGACATTATAACATCGGGACGTGATGACATAGCCTCTTCGTAAGAGATCTCAGGGGTGGGGTTAGCTAGGGCAAAGACAATAGGGTCTTTAGCCATGCTGCGCACCATATCTTGATTTACGACATTTCCCTTTGATAGACCGAGGAATACATCTGCACCGGCAATAGCCTCTTCGAGTGTATTTATATCTGTTCGGCTTGTCGCGAACTGTTTTTTGCTCTCGGGTAGGTTCTCTCTGTCTGCACGGATCACACCCTTAGAGTCGAGCATAAAGATATTCTCAGGGTTAGCACCTAGGGCGCGGTAGAGTGATGTACATGAGATAGCTGATGCTCCTGCACCATTAACAACGATACGCACCTCTTCGATCTTCTTACCTACGATCTCCAAGGCATTGAGCAATCCCGCTGATGAGATTATCGCTGTTCCATGCTGGTCGTCATGCATGATAGGTATATCAAGCTCCTCCTTTAGTCTGCGCTCGATCTCGAAACACTCAGGTGCTTTTATATCTTCGAGGTTGATACCTCCGAAGGTGGGGGCAATAGCCTTTACTGCCTCTATAAATTTGTCTGGATCTTTCTCATCTAGCTCGATGTCGAAAACATCTATTCCTGCATATATCTTAAAGAGCAAACCCTTACCCTCCATAACTGGCTTTCCTGCTAGCGCACCAATGTCGCCCAATCCAAGCACCGCTGTTCCGTTAGATATTACCGCCACGAGGTTGCCCTTAGCTGTATACTTGTAGGCATCTTGTGGATTCTTCTCAATCTCTAGACACGGCTCTGCAACTCCCGGTGAGTACGCCAACGAGAGGTCGGTCTGAGTACTATAAGGTTTTGTTGGAACTACTTCGATCTTGCCGGGTCTACCCTCAGCATGGTAGGCTAGTGCAGCCTCTTTTGTTATCTTCATAATTGCTCTTTGATTTATAGTGTTATTAACCCAAATTATTTTTGTACTTGCAAATGCTATAGATCGCATTTTCACAAATATACAAAAAAAAATTGAATAATAACAGCTATAAAGAGAAAATTATTAGCAATGTTCGCTCAATGTGGCAGGGTGAGGGGTTAGACCTCTAGCAGCGAAGAGTCTCCGTAGCTTAGGAATCGAAAGTCGTTTTGCAGAGCAAAGGTGTATATTTTTCGCCAATCCTCACCTAGGTAGCCTGCAACAAGTAGCAGTAGGGTAGAGCGTGGTTGGTGGAAGTTGGTCACAATCTTGCTCACCACCTTGAAGCGGAATCCAAGGGGTGTAATCATGATCTGTGTAGATCCCTTTATGCTTTTTAATCCATTGTCAATCATGTAGTTAATGAGTGTAGAAAGAGCCTCTGCACCGCTAAACTCTTCAGGTATGTCGTAGAGTTCCCACTGTCCAACAGCGCGCTCGAAATCACCGCTGTTGCTGCTCGCCAAACGATATGCTAGGGCTGTCAACGACTCCAATGTTCGCACTGATGTTGTCCCGACAGCTACGATTCTGCCCATATGGTTTGCGATATTTTGCAATGATGGGAGGGTGACTTCAAAATGTTCGATATGCATCGTGTGGTCGGTGGCATTCTCGCTCTTGACAGGCATGAATGTACCTGCACCAACGTGTAGAGTCACCTCTTCAGTGGATATACCTCTATCACGTAGCTGCTCTAGATGCTCGTTGGTGAAGTGCAGACCCGCGGTAGGTGCAGCAACTGAACCCTCATATTTTGAGAAGACCGTCTGGTAGCGACTAAGATCAAGCCCTTCGCTCTCGCGACAGAGGTAGGGTGGGATAGGTATGCGACCAAGGATCTCTAACATCTCGCCAAAGGTGTGGTCTGAAGCCCATGAGAATCTAACGATATGCTCAAACTCACCCCTCTCGATAAGCTCTGCATCGAGACGATACTCAACTCCATCATGCTCAAAAGAGATGTAGACCATACCGCCCTTCCAGCGTTTAAGGTTACCAACGATGCAGCTCCACTCACACTCCCCACGGACAGCAAAGGCGCGTTCGTAGTCGGCTGGTGAGGTGGGTTCGAGACAGAAGATCTCTATCCTTGCACCGCTACTCTTCTGCATGATTATCCTTGCGCGGATGACCTTTGTGTTGTTGAATACCAACATCGAACCGCTAGGTAACAACTCCCCAAGATCCATAAAGCCTCTCTCACGGATCTCCCCGGCACAGTAGTGCAGCAGTTTGGAGTCCGATCTACTCTCTAGTGGGTATTTGGCTATTCGCTCCTCAGGAAGCGGATAGTCGTAGTCGTTCATATCTATTACTCTCATCTTACTCTTTTAGTTACTATTTTATAGAGCATCCACATCAATGATCCTGATGCGATACCTACCGCTACACCTATTATTATATCTTGTGGAAAGTGGTATCCAAGATAGATTCTGGAGTAGCTCACCACTGCTACTTGACTCCACATAATAGAGACAAACCACCGGTCACGTATTGCTCTCGTAGCTAGCCAGCCTATTGATGTTGCTGTGGCTGCATGTGCTGAGATCGTTCCGAACTCTCCCCCTTTATATATATAGTGTACCACTCCATTTAGCTCAGGGGTGTGCATTGGTCGTAACCTAACGGGGAAGTCTGGAAGGAGGTGCTTGAGTGGTCCTGTGTGTTTAAAGATCCCAGCGAAGAGATCGGACAGCCCAACCGCTGCCGCAATGGCTAGCAGAAGAATAAACATGCTCTTCCACCCTGCACGTCGCCACACTATCGCTAGTATTAATAGGTATAGCGGAATCCATGAGAGGTGTCCCGAGGCGAAGAGCATCACTTTGTCGAGTAACTCTCCACCATCGAAATTCAAAAATAGAAATATTTCTTTATCCCACATAATTATTTTTTTGCCCTGTCGTGCTGAGTGAAGCGACAGAGTGTTGTTAGTTATAGTTGATTGAGACTCTCGATTATTAGCTGGCAACTCTCATCTATCTCCTCTTCACTGATTGTCAGTGGTGGCGAGATTCTAAATGCAGTGTCGCAAAAGAGGAACCAGTCACTCATTATCCCCATCTCCTTGAAGATCTCCATTAGACGGTAGAGCAGTGTCGATTCACCCAGCTCAACAGCCATCAATAGACCCGAACGGCGTATCTCATGCACCAATGGATGGTTGATAAGGGTACTCTCGAAGCGCGATCCTTTAGCCTCTACTTGCTCGATAATATTGTTGTTAATGAGATAGTTGAGTGCCGCCATTCCCGCAGCACAACATACCGGATGACCTCCAAAGGTTGTGATATGCCCTAGCACCGGATTATGTGTTAGTGTCCCCATAATGTCAGCTGAAGAGATAAATGCACCTAGTGGCATTCCCCCTCCAAAAGCCTTTGCGAGGGTCATAATATCGGGCGTAACACCATATTTGATCGATGCAAAGATTTCACCGCAGCGACCCATGCCGCTCTGTATCTCATCGAAGATCAACAGTGCGCCAACCTCATCACACCTCTTGCGGAGCGCCTTAAGGTAGCCCTCGGCAGGTGGTCTAATTCCCGCCTCTCCTTGAACCGGCTCGCAGACTACTGCCGCTGTGAGATGAGTGATTTGAGTTAGATCATCGAAGCTATTGTAGTCGATTGATCGACACTCCGGGATTAACGGCTCAAAGGCGGAGGTCCAGATGTCGCCATCGGGTGACCCCATAAGTGACATCGCCCCCTGTGTCGAGCCGTGGTAAGCCCTACGCATTGAGATGATCTCTTTGCGCCCTGTCGAGCGTCTAGCTAGCTTCATCGCTCCATCAATAGCCTCAGCGCCAGAGTTGACGAAGTAGATTGAGCTTAGTGGATCGGGGAGGTAGCGACTGAGTAGTGTAGCATACTCAACCTGAGGGCGTTCAACTAGCTCTCCGTAGACCATAATATGCATATATTTAGCTACTTGGCTCTGCACGGCAGTAACGACATCGCTATTGCAATGCCCGACATTGCTAACCGATACCCCTGCAACGAGGTCAATGTATCTCTTACCTTCTGGGGTGTAGAAGTATGACCCCATAGCATGAGCAACCTCCACCATCATGGGTGATGGGGAGGTTTGTGCTACATGATTTAAAAATTGTTTCCTTAAAATTGTCATTAATAATCAGTGAATTTACGCCCCAAGATACCCTCGGGATCTTTAATACTGCGCTGCATCCATTTGTATAGAGTCTCAGCACTCTCTATCTCCTCTAGCCCCCACTTTACGCTGCTCTCTCTAACGCGTTGCGACAACATATAGATAAGTATCGACGCCGCGGCAGAGACATTTAGCGACTCAACCATTCCGCACATAGGGATCATTAGAAACTCATCCGCCTGATCGATAACGGTTTGTGAGATCCCCGCATGTTCAGTTCCAAAGACCAATGCAAACCGCCCCTTTGTTACATCGAAGATCTCCGGGGTGGTGTCATAGCGGTGTGGTGTCGTTGCAACGATCCTATACCCATATGCTTTAAGTGCCTCTATCGCCTCAGTGGTGTTGTTATACCTATTTATATCTACCCACTTATCTGTTCCGCGAACAATATCAGCGTAGGTCTTAAAGTCGCATAGCTCCTCGACAGCGTGCATCCTCTGCAATCCAAAGGCATCACAGTGGCGCATAAGTGCGCTAGCATTCTGTGAGTGGAAGGTATTCTCTGAGAGTATTGTCATGTAGTTGGTCCGACTAGCCAAGGTGCGTTCTAATGTAGAACGCCTCTCGGTAGTCATAAACTCTGCTAGATACTCTATTCTCTCTCTATACCAATCTATATTCACTAATCTATCTCTTTATCTCTCCTCGGTAGAATCCACTACCGTAAGCTGACAACCATGCCATATTCTTATCTCGTGGATCGGGAAGAAAATCGGTGATACGACCCGGCTGTCCCATGTTTGTATTGTACTTACCCCATGTTGAACCACCGTCAAATGAGATGTATGCACCGGGATTTAAGCCGCCTAGCTTCTGGCTATTACCCACATTAACCATAATAATATTGGGGTCAAGCGGTGATGTAAATGTAAATTTAACATAGGGCATGATGAAGATCTTTTTCCAGCTAGCACCTCTATCTTCACTATACCATACTCCACCTTCTCCCTCTGAGGTTCCATACTTGAACTCATCTGCCGCAGCTCTCTTTTGACCCGCTGAGAGATATAATGCTCCCGTGTTCTCATCTACGTGAATATGATTAGGGCAGTAGATCTCCTCAGGAATTACCATCTCATGCCAGTTGTCTCCGCCATCATCAGTTACAAAGACCTTTCCGTTTGTGAATGTATATGCACCTGTTAGAGATCCCAATTCTGTTTCTGTAGGCACATAGCTTGCATCAGCTGGAACGCCTGTGTGACAAACGTAGAGGCGGTTAGAGTTTGCTGGATCCATTGTTAACGACCATGGTGAGAACGCCTCAGGTAGTACAGAGTGACTCTTATTGTTGATAACTTTCCAGTTTACACCACCATCATCTGTGCGATATACACCAACTCCGTCGGCGATACCTTCAGCGGTACAACCATCAAAATCTACATTGTTTATCCATTCAGTTGTTGTGTAGTTACAGTAGATATAATGTGGTAGAGTGAGGTACATTCTTTTGGTGTTTGTCGGATCTATTCTTAGATCTCTTGTCCATACGTGGTCGCCACTCTCACTTGCAGTAATAGACCCGTTGGGATCAAGAAGTTTGAGTAGATCTGAGCGTTCTGCCCATGTCTCACCACCATCTGTCGAGGCAAGGAACATACGTCTACTACTCTGGCGGAACATCGTAGCAAACATCTCCATTGTGTCGCAAGGGTTAACCGCTGCCGTACAGATAGAGTGTGCATCACCAGCCTCCTCATATCTATTTGATGAAGCATCGGCATCGTAGATAATCGCTGTTCCCTGACCTATGATCTGCTCTACAGCCATACCATCGTAGTCGCCACTATCGCTAGAGATCCATAATCCATGCTCTCCTGTGCGGAAAAGGTGGCGTTTCATCACGGTCTGTAGATTGATTCCATTTCCCGGAAGGTTACTACAGCCATTGCCAATCCACGAACTCTCATCGCCAAAGACATCAATATCATCAATCTGATTCCAATACTCATTACCGCCGCTACCACTCATACGCATAACCTGCTGCACATGGACGGCATATGGTGTTCCTACAGGGTCGATATTTAGATAACGTACACCACCAAAATCATTTGACAACTCCATCTCAGTGTCAACATGGGCGTAGGTTGCATTCTTTCCGATAGTGTCTGTCGTTCCATCTGTTTGATAGTCTGGGTGGCGTTGTTTCCAGTAATCTACTGCCGCCTGAACCGTACCGCTAGAGTTGCTCATATATGTCCAGTAGAGCTGGCTGCGAAAGACTGGATACCAGTGGTCACCACCATCCTCAGTTTTCCACATCTCCACAGGTCCGAAACTATTATCGTGGTTCGGGTTACCTGAAACATAGAGAATATCGTGATTGTCGGGATCAACCCTCAAGCGGTTGTTAACTGCTAGGATTGACTCAGGAAGATTGCTGATTTGTGATGAGTTAGTGTAAGAGGATAGTGTGCTATCCCAATATTGAATAGTAGTTGTAAACTCAGAACGGATATTGTAATCGCTATTTGTTCCGCTACCCGCTGCAATCATTAGGTTTATGCCCATGTCGCCTGTGATACTTACCCAGCTCTCGCCACAGTCGAGACTCTTGTAGACTCCACCTGTCGACTTGATTGATGAACCATCAGCCTCGTAGCTAGTCTGCTGAAGCAGATAGAGGATCGGAACTCCGTCATTTACCGAACTGTCATAGAAAATAGCTCCATCACGAGGGTTGTTGTAGCCAGTTGTTGTGTCGCAAATCGATCCGTCTTTACGTGTCCAATTATATCCTCCATCATCACTACGGTGCATTCCGTAGTTGCTATACATAAAGACCTGATTGGAGTTAGCTGGGTTGGCATAGATGCGCAGAACATCTAGTTCGTCGCAACCAGATAGAGTTACTCTTTTCCAGTTTACTCCCTTGTCCTTAGAGACCAATATATAGCCATAGCCAGCATTTGATGCTTCAGACATTGTCCCATATGGATACTCTTTCGAGCGGTGAACATTTTTTACATCCCATGCCTGACCAGCACCGATATACCAGTTGTTATCATCGCTAGGGTCGACCGCGATGACCGACTTTTTGTTCGCTCCAGATACGTAGGTTGGGTAGCCATAACCATTATCCCAAACACTACTACTGCTATATGAGTAGGGATAGCGAGCAGTGATTGTCTTTCCCCTATCGTAGGTCTCCCATAGTCCACCATCGCTAAGGATAGCCAATCCGAAATCGGGGTCGCTATGCGAGAAATCAATCCACAAGATCTGCCCATCTTCACCCGTCAGGTCACAGTCGAATATTGTTTTCCAGTTAGCACCACTGTCAGAGGTGTAGTATTGGTTACCCATATCGAGTGATGTATACATGTAGTTAGGATCGGTAGGGTGGAGGAAGTAATCCTCACAATAACCAGACATCGATGGTCCGAAGTTCTCCCAGTAGATTGCAGTCGATGAGGCGACAGTCTCTGTGTTGAGAGTCTGGAAATAGTCGTAGTCGACAACCACTTTCTGCTTGCTGGGGATCTCTCCTGAATCTGTTGCTGTTGGATTATCCACATCAGGGTCGCTCGTACATGCGCATATCACTGCGCATAGAGCCAAAATAGGGTAAAGTTTTTTTATCATCATTTAAGTTAATTTGGTTAGTTGTTTTTTTGGTTTTTTTAAAAGTTTGTGTCAAAGTGCAAGTTATATTTTTTTTTGCTTTTTCCAAATGTTTTTTGTAGTTTTTTCGCTGTTATAACGTTCTGTCTGGATGATTGATAGCATAGGATGAAATACTCATAATCAAAAAGTTTGCAAATTATAAATTTTTAACTATCTTTGTGGAAACTAATTATAAACCACATACCAATAAGATTATGAATCTAGTTAGACCATTTGCGTCAGCTCTATCGTTGAGCCTGTTGTCATTCACTGTTGCTGCAAACACAAAGCCCAATGTTATTGTTATCCTTGCTGATGATATGGGGTATGCCGATACAGGATTTACTGGAGCAAAGGATATTCTCACCCCTAACCTCGATGCACTAGCTAGTGAGGGTGTGGTCTTTACACATGGTTATGCTAACCACGCCTTCTCGGGTCCTAGTAGAGCTGCGTTGATGACGGGGCGTTATCAGCACCGTTTTGGCTTTGAGACCAACCCCGCTTACGACCCAGCAAACCCATATTTGGGAATGCCTCAAGATGAGACGCTATTCCCTGCGAGAATGCAGCAGGTGGGCTACAAGACGGGCGTAATTGGTAAGTGGCATCTAGGTGCCTCGGAGAATCACCACCCTCTAAATCGCGGTTTTGATTACTTCTATGGCTTCCTCGGTGGTGGTCACGACTACTTTAGAATCGATATGACCAAACCTGTATGGGAGGCATATTTACAGCCGTTGCAACGTAATAAGATGCCGGCGACATTTGATGGCTATTTAACAACAGCGCTCAGTCGCGATGCCGTGAACTTCATTAATGAGAATAAGGATGACCCATTTATGTTATACCTTGCATACAATGCCCCTCATGCTCCGCAACAGGCGCCAGCAGAGGATATAGCGCGTTATGCACATATCGAAGATAAGAAGCGTAGGACATATGCGGCGATGGTTGATGTGATGGATCGCGGTATTGGTGAGGTCGTTGAGGCGTTGAAGAAGAGTGGTATTTATGAGAATACAGTTATCTTCTTTATGAGTGATAATGGTGGTCCTCAGCCTTCTGAATCATCTCCCGGTTCGTGGAATGGATCGTGTAATGAGCCGTTCCGTGGTGGTAAGGGTAGTATGTATGATGGTGGAATTCACGTCCCATTTATGATGTGTTGGGCTGGTGGTGTTAAGGGTGGTATAAAGTATGAGTACCCTGTTAACTCACTCGATATTGGTCGTACGGCGGTTGAGCTTGCCGGTGGTGACCCCGATTCAGGCAAGGGTATGGAGGGTGTCAACCTAGTCCCTTTTGTTAAGAAGGAGGTTAAGGGCGCACCTCATGAGGCGATATTCTGGAGATCTGGAGGCAACTATGCTGCGCTAGCATCTGACAAGATGAAGTATGTTAAAGATCGTGAGTCTAAGACTCCTCAGTTGTTCTATATTGCTAAAGATGCTGGTGAGTCAAATGATCTATCGGCAAAGAGTGAGTCTAAGGTGGCTCAGTTGAAGAGCGCTTGGGAGGGTTGGAATAGCGGAAACATCCCTTGTAGCATATTGGGTTATAAGGATTATCACAAGAAGCGTGATGCCTTCTACCAAACAGCAGTGCCTAAGGAGTATTTAAAAAAGTAGTAATTTAAGAATATAGACTATAATAGTATGAAGAGATTTTTAACCATGTTGTTATTTGCCTTAATGGCGATTCCAGCATCTGCTCAGCTCGTGATTAGTGACGATTTTGAGGATGGAACATATAGTAAATGGAAGGTGTGGAACAATCAGCAAAATGAGATGTCTGAGGGTATTAATGCATATGAGGGTGCGCATGCCTATCAGATTAAGGTTGGTACCTTTATCACGGTGCGAGATGTGAAGGCTAACTCTAGATATAAGGTGACCTTCTTTGTTAGGAGTCTAGCTGAGAAGGGTAGTGCTAAGGTTGCCATAGCGCGTTATGATGCCAACCAGAAGAAGATGGTTAACTTTAAGGATGAGTTTGTTGAGCTTACGAATGAGTATAAGCTGGTCACATTCTTCTTTAATACGAGAAAGCAGGCGACTACACACCGTGTAATTTTGACCCCTGTTGAGGGTAGTGGGCGATTCATCGTTGATAACTTCGTTGTCGAGCAGGTGCCTAGATACCAATAGATGTAAAAAATCAAAAAGAGGTTGTCCAAAAACGAATTTTAAACCCTCTGAGAATTGCATATTTCAAATCCACTCGGATATGGTATGCGAATAAAACTCAGCAAGAATGGCTTAATTTTTCGTTTTTGGACAACCTCTTAGTCGTTAAAGCTCCTTCAGCGGTCGGGTTCTTAATAATT
Organism: Rikenellaceae bacterium; assembly: GCA_047178765.1. GTDB lineage: Bacteria > Bacteroidota > Bacteroidia > Bacteroidales > Rikenellaceae > Alistipes. Next base: position 37,072 of record JBCQTG010000011.1, read on the forward strand.
ATTATCTCTAAATCATCCCCTCACCTATCATTGAGCCATAGGTCATCACAACAAATGAAATCATTAAGATAATTAGGGCGGTAATAAGTAGTGAGAATGTAGTTTTAGTTGTTCCCCTCCACTCTTTCATCATCAATCCAATAATGAAGCTAAAGAAGATCAACATAAACATATGCAATCCCCAGCCAGCAAACTCAAACTCACCCATATAGACATTTGCCATACCTAAGAATAAGAATTGCAGATACCACATCGAACCAGCTGCGGCGGAGAGCAAGAAGTTGAGGCTATATCCCTTACCCTGTTGCTTTGATGGTACTAATTCGTTAAGTGTACCCTGTTTTTTACTCTTCACAATAAACCAAATCAGGTTGGTTACCAAGCATCCCAAAGATGGAAGTATCTGAGCGGCATTTGCTTGATAGTGTCCTGCACCTGTTGCCGCTGCCATATCTGCAACAGGTTGAGCATAGAATAGTGCCACTCCGAAAATACCCGATAAGACACCTGCAAAGATTGTTAATACAAGCCCTTTCCTTATATTAAAATGTGTTGTTGTGTCGCCTTTTGCTGCTAAATCTCTCTCCTTGCGATAACCGGCAAAGGCGCAAATCAACAGACCCACAAACGAGATGAACATACCTAAAAAGAATATATCGCCACCAGATTGTGTGAATTTTGCCACAAGGCTATCTGTGAGTAACAAAGGTACAACCGTACCTACAATTGCTGATATTCCGATGCTAAAGGTGTAGGTCAAAGAGTACCCAATTTCACGAATACAAAAACCAAAAGCCATACCTCCAAAGCCATATAATGCACCTAAAACAATAGGCAACACAATGGCTTGTGTTGGTGCATTTTGATATATCTCCCACAGATCGGGAACGGTGCAGAATCCGACAATAATTGGGACTATAAGCCATGCGAACATCGCTTGAACAATCCAAAACGATTCATACGACCATTTTTTTATCTTCTCAAAAGGTAGATAGCAGCAGGCTGCCGATGCACCCCCAATTGCATGAATTGCGGTGCCTAATATTGGATTAGATTGCATAATTATTTTATTCTATTTGCTTTAAAAATTGCCTCAATATTTGCAGGTGGAATATCTGGAAGTATAGCTTCATGGCTTGGTGAGAGTACCAAACCTGTTGGAAAGAGACCTTTTAGCCGCTCTACATCTGCTTTGATCTGCTCAGGTTTACCATTCACTAAGAGATGTTGTGCATCTATACCTCCAAAGAATGCACCCCGTCCAGCGAAATCCTTACTTAGCTTCTCAGCATTCATATCTGTTGCCAACGCCTGAATTGGATGCACTACATCGACACCCAAATCAAATAGATCACCAATTACAGGGTATACCGATCCGCATGAATGGTGGATAACCTTCAGACCATAACCTTTTGCTTGGTCAACAAGTCTCTTTGTTCCGGGGAATACGAATCTGCGCAGATCATCGGGCGATACTAATAGAGAGCATTGAGATCCAAAGTCGTTGCCGATCAATACACCATCCAACTCACCCTTTGTCGCTTCATAGAATATCTCATTTGTCTCCAGATAAAAATCAACAATTCGATCAATCACCGCTTGGAACATCTCAGGATTTGTGTACATCACAATCAATGCTGTCTCCATTCCAAATGCAGCACATGCATCTTGGAAGTGAGCCGACCACATAATTCCCATCCTAAAGTAGTCGGGTGAGACCGCTTTTGCTCTTCGCATAGACTCATCAACATCGATATGATCCGCTGGGTTTGGCCACGGGAAGGTGTCAACCAATGCAGGATCATCAATATCCTCAAAAAAACCGGGTGCAGTAAGAGTGCGCTCCTCTTGGCTCAACTCATCGAGGTTCTTTACAAAACTCAAAGCGCAACCAATATCATTTGTGGGTGGGTTGATATATGGCACCTCGATAGGATATACATCATCATTTAGAATCGCTTTTAGCTCCGCTACGGATGATACCTTAAAGTAGCTGAATAATGAATCTAACGCCTCAGGTACGGGCAATCCGAGCCAACTTGCAGGACGATCAACCGTTTGACGAGCAATAGTCGCCAGAAATCTCTCTTTGTGTGTCATAGTAGTTATAGGGTTTAGAAACTGGTTGAGTTTTAGTGGTTTAAAATACTGGTTGTCAATAATTTAATTGCGGGTTATTTTGTATGTTTAATGTTGTGACTCTATAAAGAGTGGCAAAAAATTATCCAACGAACTTGACTGACAACCGATACGATACAATATACGAATAATTGGTGACTTCCGCAAACGAAAACACTCCACGAGAGACATTTTTAACATAATCTTCTGTTTTTTATGATAGGAAGCCAATGGAACTCTTTGTAGCGACAAACGCTGTCGCAGCTGTAACCTAATACTATGCAAGCCTATGATATATTGTCTAATTCTTTTGCTAAATTTAGAATCTGTTTAAGCATCAGCGCAATGAACGCGAGATAAATCATGCTTTCAGAAGCGTAGCAAGTACGCTCATAATCCTTTGCCAATCGCCTAAAACTCTCAAACCATGAGAAACTGCGCTCAACAACCCATCGTTTAGGTAATGGCTTGAACTCTAAAGCGTTATCGCTTCTTAGTGTAATTTCCATATCATATCCGTTCTTTAACATTATCTACAAGCTCGCCTCTATACCCACCATCTGCATATATATTACGCATTCTCTCAGATTTCCATCGCAACTGCTCAATAACGCCTAAAGCAGATTTGCTATCGTGAGTATTAGCAGCGTGTACTTTGATTGCCAACAACAGCCCTTGTGTATCGTTATGATATGACGTTTGCGCCCTTTAATCTTCTTGCCACCATCAATACCTCGCTCTTCGCCTTCGCTTCGAGTAGTCTTAACACTCTGTGAATCAATGAGATCGATGCTTGGTGGCGATCTACTACCTTGCTTGCGGCGTAAGCATTTGCGCAAAACATCATTTATCTCTTCAAAGACTCCCTCTCGACTCCATTTCTGAAAATAGTAGTGAACGGTGTTCCATGATGGAAAGTCACTCGGGAGCATTCGCCATTGCCAACCTGTCTTTAAAAGATATAAAATCGCATTGAAAATATCTCTTAAAGAGTGTTTGCGTTTGCGAAAGTAACTAATTATTCGTAATATTGTATCGTATTGGTTGTCAGTCAAGTTTGTTGGGTAATTCTTTGCCATTCTTTATAGTGTCATGACCATAAAGATGCAAAATATTTTGCAATTAAACAGATGATAATCAGTATTTTAAATTATTAAAACTTAAACGGTTTCAAAAATGAAGCGCAGTTTAGCTATTTTATTTGCCATATTATCATTGTCGATCTTTTTCTCGTTGGAGAGAGATCCTCAGAGATTATGTGTAGAATTAGAAGTTGAGCAGTTTGCAATCGAAGATGCAGAGCAGAGTTTTTCTCAGTGCGACAACTATTTAGATCTTAATGGTCGCAGGGGTTCCTCTTCGACAGTCTCTGCAGCTAAACTTATAATTAAAAATGCGACATCGAAGCGAAACGTATTAAATACATTCTCAGGGGTAAAAGTTGCTATCGCCTCTCTATATTCTGAGTGCAGCTACTCATATAGCTGCAATTTTCCTTTTGAGCATCAGCCACAACGGGAACTCTTCTTTATCTTGCGTAATATTCGTATATAGCCAGTAGTTGTATATTCAATTCTAATTACAAATCAAAATGGTTTGTTATGTTCAACTATGCACTTTTGCTAAACATAGTTTGGTGTGCTATATATTTATATTACAACAAGATAAAAATGAAAACAACAATAAAATTCCCCAATGGACTCGTAGAGAGTGGGTATAACTCGACATTAGTATCTCTCTTAGTCTCAATAATTGCGACTGGTATAATGCTCATTATATCATATAATTTGATCGATTTTGAGGATGATACAATTATCTCCACATTGATAATCAGTGGTGTGCTGGCTACAATTATAGCTGCCGCAATACTCTCCTTTCAGCTAAAACAGACCATCTTAGCAAGCAATGGCTCTCCTCTGATTTGTAAAACAATTGAGTTCAAAGAGTCCGAATACATCGAAGTTCGAGAGTCGATTGCAGATAAAAGGTGGTCGGAGATAAAAAACGTTATAAATAGAGAGTGTGGCGTAGCGATGAAGATGGAGCTTGTCTATACCAAAGACAAGAGCTTTGCAGCGTATCAATTCTTCAAGTATGTACCACATAGCTTTGAGCCGTGTAGCGAGGTAGTCTATCTCGACAAAGACTCTGCATTTACAAATTTAATTTAATTATAGATGGGACTAATATTTTTATATCTCTTAATAGCCCTTGGAATATCATTTCTATGCTCTTTCTTAGAGGCTATTCTGCTCTCAACATCCTCCTCGTACATTGCTATGAAGGAGCGTGAGGGTGCTCGTGGCATTAAGCTACTTAAAGAGCTTAAAACAA
>JBCQTG010000012.1:0-40555 GCA_047178765.1 Rikenellaceae bacterium
TTTTAGAGTCCAAAAATCCCCCCCCCCCGATAATGCGCTGATAATCAGCGAATTACAAGGCTGCAGAAAGATTAATTAAACAATATTTTTTTAGAAAAATGAGTAATCAGGCTAAATTTAACATAAACATGACCTAAGATACAACATCTACCTCAACAGAGTGTTAAAATAGAGACGCAATCCGCAATCTCAACAGTGACAAAACAAACACATTGTTTAAGATTGCGGATAGAATAGGCATAATAGATATGTCAAACATCAAAATTCCTAATCCAGAAGCTCTAATGAAATTCTCTTATCTCCAACTATAATAACATACTCACCACTCTCCAGAACCCTCTCACCTCTAGAGTTTACAAAGCTCAAGTCACGCATAGGATCAATAGTAAAACTAAACCTCTCAACCTCTCCTGCCTTAACCTCTCGCTTCTCAAAATAGCTAAGTCTCTTTACCGGCTGTGTAACACTAGCCACCGGATCATCAACATACCACAACACACTCTCCATACCATCACGTTCACCGATGTTCTTCACATCAACACTCACCTCAATGCTCTCGCCTCTAGAGAAGCTGCTCTTTGTTGCTTTCAAATCAGAGTACTCATACTCAGTATAACTCAATCCATAACCAAACTCATACAGCGGTTCGCGCTGAACATCGCGGTAACCACCCTGCCCCTTGCCCCACGCAGCGCGCGCATTTGGACGATGGTTATAGAAGATCGGCACCTGACCCGTAGTAAAGGGGAATGTAATAGCCAAACGCCCCGATGGGTTTACACGTCCCGACAGGATAGCAGCTACAGCATCGCCACCATATAGCCCCGGCTGCCACATATGAACAATAGCATCAACCTTTTTTACAACATTCGACAGAGCCAATGGTCGTCCACTCGATGTCAACAACAGAGTAGAGACACCCACCTCGTTAGCAGCATCAATAACCTTAACCTGCGACGGTGGCAACTCCAACGATGCTCGCGAACCATTCTCCCCACTCCATGCATACTGCTCACCCATAGCGGCAATTACCAAATCAACACCCTTAGCCTCCCTCTTAAACCTCTCTATAAAACCGCTATCATTTTTGAGGAAACTAACACCATCAAGGTATGTAAAGTTCACCCGATCGCCAAACTCAGCCACAAGAGCATCATATATAGTGGTCACATCACTCTCCCGAGCATGAGAGCGCCATGTACCCATCATATTAATACGATCATTAACCATCGGTCCAACCAAAAGCACACTCTTGACACCACTACTCAAAGGCAGTCGGTTATTATTATTCTTAAGCAGGACCATACTCTGCTGAGCCAACTCCTTCGCCAACTCTACACTCTCTGGCTCCATATATCTCCGATCATCAGCGACAACCTCTGTATATGGATTTTCAAAGAGTCCAAGCCTAAACTTAACCCTTAAGATCCTCCTCACCGCCTCATCAACCGTCTCCATGCTCACCGCTCCGCTCTCCACAGCCTCGGCAAGGTGACGCGCATAGAGGTAGTCATACATATCCATATCATTGCCCGCATTGATCGCCAACGCTGTAGCGTGCAGAGAGTCAGCAGCATAACGCTGGGTAATCAACTGCTCAATTGATCGCCAATCAGAGACCACAAAGCCATCGAAGCCCCAACGCTCACGCAAAATATCGGTCAACAACATCTTGTTTGCAACAGTAGGCACACCATTAAGGTCGTTAAACGAACTCATCACCGTTGCAGCACCCGTCTCTACAGCTGCATGGAATGGAGGCAACACCCTCTCCCACAGCGACAAATCAGAGACATCTGTAGGGTTATAATCGCGTCCACCCTGCGAATAGGCATATCCAGCGAAGTGTTTAAGACACGCGGCAATAGAGTACTCATCCGAAAGATCTCCACCCTGATAACCACTAACAACCAGACGAGCATACTCCGAATTAACATAGGGATCCTCACCATATGACTCCGCGACCCTTCCCCATCGTCCATCAATAGCCACATCCAACATTGGAGAGAAGGTCCACCTCAAACCAGAGAGGTAGCTCTCCTTAGCTGCAACACGCGAAGCTCCATAGATCAAGTCCCTATTCCAACTACACGCCTGAGCAAGCGGCATAGGGAAGAGTGTCCTATATCCGTGAATCACATCATGCCCCAACAGTGCAGGTATACCTAGTCGGCTCTGCTCAACTGCTCGCCGTTGAATCTCATTCGCACTATCTACATTCGTTCCAAAGTAGATAAATGCACCAGTCTCGGGAGATAGTTTACGACCCTCTCTATCCTCGGTATTATTAGCATTATCGCTCTTACCCATCACCAAAATATTGAGCTGCGCAACCTTCTCCTCAAAGGTCATCTGGCTCAACAACGACTCAACCCTCTTCTCGACAGGTTGAGATGGATCCATAAACAATTGTGTGTCAACCGATTTACAGCCAACACACAAACTACTAACCACTAAACATAGCGTAGTGATATACCTCCTCATAGACTACTCCATTAAATTATTCTATTACTCTCTGTATCGGGAAAGATAACCCATGGTTTAAACTGCTTAGCCTCCTCAAACTCCAACTGAGCATATGAGATAATAATTATCACATCGCCAACCTGCGCGCGCCGCGCCGCAGCACCATTCAAGCATATGCAGCCACTGCCACGCTTACCTTTAATTATATATGTCTCGATTCGCTCACCATTATTGTTATTAACAATAGCTACCTTCTCTCCCTCTATCATGTTGGCTGCATCCATCAAATCCTCATCGATAGTTATACTACCTACATAGTTTAGATTAGCCTCAGTTACACTCACACGATGAATCTTAGATTTTAGCACCTCGATCAACATCTTCATTTTATTTAAATCTTACATTATCAATAAGTCTCACACTACCCGCCTGCACAGCGATACAACCCTGTGCTATATCGGCATCGCCCCACTCCACAATTGGCGACATTGTTAGCGCATCTACAATCTCAAAGTAGACAACCTCCAACAATCCAGTCTGGTTAATTCTATTAACCACCCATCTCTGCACCTGCTCTACACTCATCTGCTCAACCATCGATGTCGCTTCACTCATTGCACCATAAATCAGCGGTGCCACCTCCAAATATTGAGCCTCTAGGAGTCTATTTCTCGATGACATAGCCAGACCGGTATCCTCTCGAACTATTGGCACAGTGACAATCTCCATCTGCAAGGTCATCGATTTGAGCAGTTCACGGATCACCGCCACCTGCTGGAAATCCTTCTCTCCAAAGTAACTACGCGTAGGCTGCACCATCTCAAAGAGTCGATAGACCACCTGCGCCACCCCATTGAAGTGACCGGGACGATGAGCGCCCTCCATACCCTGATCGACACCCCCTAGATCAAAGATCCTCTCATCTGGCTCGGGATAGACCTCCTTAACACTTGGAGCAAAGACTATATCGACACCCTCCTGCTCCAACATTGCACAATCAGCCTCCAACGTTCGTGGATAGCTCTCCAAATCGTTAGGGTCATTAAATTGCGTTGGGTTAACAAAGATACTAACCACCACAACATCATTCTGTTCCCTAGCTCGACGCACCAACTCCATGTGTCCCTGATGCAGCGCACCCATTGTGGGGACAAATCCAACGCTCCCTTTTGTACGCAGATTATTCAATTCAGCGGCAAGAGTCGCTACACCATTAACAACAAACATTAGTATACATCAATTTTAGTTACCGCAGCAAAGGTAAAAACAATATATGAAAAAAGCGAAAAAAAAATACTCTTTTTTCGCCATAAACTATTTCTACACTACACTTCGTTCCTGTCATAACAACCAGAATAAGTAATCTAATCATTTGAGAAGAGGTCAATCTCACCCTGCTCCACCTCTCCATATATCTTTGCCAACTCAGCTATAAGTGGTGAAACATACGCCAATGTATGCTCAACGGCATTACGTCCATCGACACCCTTGATTCTATATAATATAGAGGCATACAATGCACGGAAACACAACTCAACATCTGAAATATCAGAGAGTTTATCGTTATCACCTATAGCCGCCCTCAGATCGGGAAGAGCCTCTTTGGTCGTCACCCACAGTGTACGAAACCTCGCCCCAATAGGCAACTCCTGTAATCTCAGGTGCAGATCATTAAGATCAGCGATAAGGTGCAGCGTATGATCCGAGTGACCAATCTCACGCTTACCCTCTCTTTCGAGCAGCTCACCCAACTCAACATACCACGATAAAAGAGCGTGTTGCTGCTCAGGAGATAGATCTGTTCTCGACTGCACAAACTTAGTATATATAGCCTCGGGGCTAAACTGCACACTTCGCAACAGATCCTCTAACTGCCACAGATAGAGGATATACTCCGCAATATTTGTTCGCCTAAGCGATCGAGCAATATCCATTACCTGCTACCTTTAAGTGCATTGATAAAGTCCGAGTGGTCACCCCAAAGCACCTCTGTCTGCAACCACAACTCACGCGCCTGACTCTCTGACGATGGGCGCACCTGCTCAATATCTCTCAAATACTCATCAGTAACAGGGTGTTCGTCACTGACAAACTCACTATAGTATGGAGCAAATCGACTCTTAAATGAGTGCAGCTCACCAATAGGCAGCTGACCATCACGAAGATAGCTCGACCACAACAGCAGCAGAGTTCGCGAAGCATACTTATCCGAAATATCATTAATAACCTCATCAAAAAGCTCATACTCCTCCATAGCCAAGTAGTTGTAAGCTAACAGATTAGAAGCCTCCAAGTGATCCTCAGGATCTAAGTCAAGAATCATCTCCAACAATGCACTAGAGATCTCGAAATCTGAGATCAAGAAGTGGTCAATGGCAGAGAGGTTAAGAACCTCTATCGCAGCACGTGAGTTCTCATGGTTCCACTCCAAATTTATCTCATCGTCATCACCAAGCAACTCCTGCAACATCTGCACCGCTCCGAAGCGCATATTACACGCCGCCTCCATATCGCCACACTGCTGCAACTCACGCGACTCGCGCAAGATCTTAACAAAGTTACCATCACCGCTCTCACCACACCTAATCTCAAAGGTCTGATCCGATGTTGGTTTAATAAATGCTCTCTTCTTCATCTACTGTTCTACCTATCTCTCTGAATAATAAATGCACACATATCTATCAGCGCACTACGATACTCTGAATCGGGATACTCACTCAATATAGCCAAAGCATTATTGATATATCTATTCATCACATCGCTAGCCAACGCTACACCACCACCCTCAACAACATATCTAGCCACACTACTCAACGCCTCTGAATTTGTAGGTGCTTGACGCAATAGCTCAATTATCTCACCCCTTCGCTCCTCGCTATCCCGCTCCAAAAGCATCAACAACGGCAGTGTTATCTTACCCTCTGCCAGATCCTTAAAGGACTCCTTACCACTATTAGCCGAGCTATCGTAGTCGAGAATATCATCCTGAATCTGAAAGGCTATACCTATATTTTTACCCAACTCACCCAATCGAGTAACCTCATCACCCTTTGCTCCAGCGGACAACCCGCCTGAAGAGCAGCTGATAGAGATTAACGAAGCTGTCTTTTTGTTAACAATATCGAAGTAATCAAACATTGTCATCACACCTCGTCGCGCTCGGTCATCCTGAATCACCTCTCCCTCACACAGCGTAGCTATAGCGCGAGTGATATGGCTCACCAAATCAAACTGTCCACTAGACAACCCAATAATAAGGTTCCTAGCCAAGATATAATCACCCACCAACACCGCACGTTTCGACTGCCACTTAGAGTTGAGCGTAGGTTTATCTCTTCTAGTTGCCGCCTCATCGATCACATCGTCATGAATCAACGATGAGAGGTGGATCATCTCAATCATCAATGCAGAGATAAAGGCTCGCTTACCAATAAAATGGGTAGGAGAGGAGATCGCTGCACATAGAAAGACTAAGATCGGACGCACACCCTTACCTCGCGAAGATAGTGCATCGACCATCATCTCACGAAGCAATTCATTCTCCGTTCTAAACTGCTCCTGAGCGAAGGTATCAAACTCCGCCAATGTAGACTCAATAGGTCTCTTTATCTGAGAAAGGGTAATCATCCAAAAAGTATAAATCTCTATGCTAACAGGTCGGTCAGCACTTTCAAATCTACTAAAAAGTCTAAACCCACCTATTGTGCGCTGCAAATTTACACAAAATTTCCGAAAAATTCGTAATTTTTGTGTAAGTTTGCAGTATGAAGATAAAATTTAATTTTAAAGCAGTTGCGCCGATAGTTGTAGCACTGGTTACATACACCCTCTTTTCACTCATCTACTTCGCTCCACAGCTCAGTGGCGATAGGTTGGTGCAGGGAGATACGATGCAGTATAGAGGTATGACTCAGGATATTATCGAGACACGCAAAGCGACTGGAGAGGACCCTCAATGGAACGGCTCAATGTTTGGAGGTATGCCAGCATATCTAATCAATGTTGAGTACCCATCGCTGCTTATCAAAAATTGGGTTGGCTCGGTAACCAAGATAGTTAGCGAACCAGCATCCTTTATGATCTTCGCCATGGTGGCTATGTGGTTGATGCTCATAATGATGGGGATGAATAGCTATGTTGCCATTGTGGGTGGTGCGATGTATGGACTATCAACCTACTTCCTACTAATTATCGGAGCCGGTCACCTAACAAAGATGTGGGCATTGGTCTATGCTCCACTTATGATGGGGTCGATCTTTGTCACCTTTAGGGGGAGTATCGTTTGGGGAGGGGTTCTAACGGCACTATTCACCTCGTTGGAGATTGGTGCTAACCACCCTCAGATAACCTACTACTTCTTGATGGCTGCGGCTCTGTTTTGGCTCTCGGAGTTCCACTACGCATGGTGGAGCAATGATCGAAAGAGAAGAGTTAAGAGCTTTGCAAAGCGTACTGCAGTGGTTGCATTGGCTGGTGGAGTGGCTCTACTATCCAACCTATCACCACTCTACTATACCGCCCTACACTCCCCCGAGACAATCCGTGGCGGATCGGCATTAGTAGAGAGCAGCGATGGCAGCAAAGGTTTAGACCTAGAGTATGCTACAGCATGGAGCTACGGCAGGAGCGAGAGCATCAATCTACTGATACCCAGCTTTATGGGCAGTGACTCAGCCTCATCATTCAGCAACAATGGCGAGGTTGCCAAGGTGCTAAAGCCATACAACGCCACCCATCTAGCGACTCAGCTACCAACATATTGGGGTGACCAGCCCTATACGGCAGGACCGACATATTTGGGTGCGGTCGTGATAATGCTAGCAATCATTGGATTTGCACTCGCCCGCGGAGGCGACAGATGGTGGGTCGTGGCTATCTCACTCATTATGCTGGTGTTGGCATGGGGTAAGAATTCAATATGGCTAACGGAGTTACTCTTTAACTACCTACCGGGATATGATAAATTTAGAACCGTCTCAACAGCGTTAGTCGTAGTCGAGTGGACAATGCCGCTGATGGCTGCACTCGGACTATCGAAACTCTTCGAGATGGGCAACTTCGACGCCGATGACAACGAGGCTTTTGATGATCGCAAAGCGGGGGTTAAAAGCACAGCATGGGCTGTAGGTATCGTCGGCGGATTATCACTACTTATTGCAACCATCGGCTCTTCACTCTTCGACTTTGGACAGCAAGAGTCATTTGCCCAACTCCTCGATTGGGGATTCCCCGAGCAGCTCTCGGGAGAGTTGTCACAAGCTATGGCAGCAGAGAGGTTTACCATCGCCGCTACCGATGCTCTGCGTTCGGTAATCTATATTGTTCTGGCAGCAGCCGCGATCTTCTCATTCCTCTATGGACGAATATCGAGAGTTATGATGGTTATCATCGTTGGTATCTTAGCTGTAGCCGACCTTACCGGTGTAGCGACTAGATACCTCAACTATGATGACTTCCACGCCCCATCACAGAGCCGAATAGCGATGAGCAACGCCGATCGACAAATCCTAACAGATAGTGATGAGGCGGGTTACAGAGTATTGAACCTCAGTGTTAGCCCATTCAACGACTCCTCAACAAGTTACTGGCACCGATCGATCGGAGGGTACCACGGAGCTAAACTCTCGCGCTACCAAGATCTCATTGACAACTACCTAATCCATCAGGACTCAGCTGTTCTAGATATGCTAAATACGCGCTACATAATCAGCAGAGAGCAAGAGGTTATTAAGCGCCCCTCGGCACTAGGTGCAGCATGGTTTGTCACCGATATTGTCAAGAGCAGTTCACCTCACGAAGAGATCGCGATGTTGGAACTCATCAACCTCAGCCGCACCGCCGTAGTCGACAGAGCCGAGGAGGTTGGTAAAGTAGGCACGGGAGGGGAGATAGAACTTATGGACTACAAACCACACCACCTCACCTATAATTATAGCAGCAGAGATGGCGGAGTTGCGATATTTTCAGAGATCTACTACCCCAAAGGGTGGAGGCTATATGTTGATGGAGAGGAGATACCATACTTTAGGGCAAACTACCTACTACGTGGTGCTAACCTACCCGCTGGTGAACACACCATTGAGTGGCGTTTTCACTCACCTAACTGGGGATTTATTGAGGCTCTAACACTCATAGGGTCACTAATAATAGTACTATCACTAATAATATTAATAATCAAAGAGATACAATCGCGTTATGTCAAGAAATAGAAGTCTCAAGAGAAAGGTTCGTAACTCATACCTCATATCAACGGTAAGTATAGCATTGGTTCTATTCCTACTGGGGTCGGTGGGATATATGCTCCTAACGGCAATGGATCTATCGACCAAACTACAATCGGGAATCACCGCAACGGTGGAGCTAAAGAGCAATATCACCGACCTTCAGCGAGAGAATATCCGCCGTACAGTTGCCTCGTTCCCCCTAGCGAGTGAGGTGCGATACTCATCAAAGGATGATAAGATCAACAATGAGGAGTTTCGCGAGATGTTCGGTTTGGAGTTTGAACGTATCCTAGAGGATAATCCATTGATGGATAGCTTTGAGGTGACCCTCTCGGCACACACCGAAGATATTCAAAACCTCGATGAGTTTGCAGCAGAGATCAAGGCTTTAGATGGTGTCGACAGAGTGAGTTACCCCTCGGTATTGATCGAGCAGGTACACTCAACGGTACGCGATTTTCAGTTTGTCATCCTTCTCTTTGGTGGCGCACTACTCTTCATCTCATTGGTGCTTCTCAACAACACCATCCGCATGGCTATCTTCTCACGCCGAGTGATTATCAACACAATGAAGTTGGTTGGAGCGACAAAGTGGTTTATCATTCGACCATTTCTTTGGAGCGGTATATGGAGTGGTTTTTGGGCTGGGGTACTTGCAGCATCACTCCTCGCAGCATCTATATATGCCCTCTTTGAGACCCTCCCCGGGCTACTTCTTGCGGATGACATCTATCGCCTAGCTACGATCCTTATTGCTATGGTTGGCGGAGGGGTTATCATCACGCTCATCTTCACTTGGATCTCGGTAAGCAGATTTGTCAATATGAAGTCAAATAGAATATACCTATATTAATGAGACGATATATCATTACACTTATACTATGCATAGCTGCATCGACCATCTATGCAAACGATGGTTCAAACCACCTACGATCATTGACTAAAGCTATCGAACAGATGGGCAGCTACAGTGTTGTGTTCTCCATTGAGGTTGATGATTTCTCTCAGGGAGGGGAGTATAGTGTCTCGGTGAGTGGTGACGACGCTAGCTACCAACTTATCGTAGCTACCCAAACAATAGTGGGGAACAACAGCGAGCGGACAATCTACGATGGCACAAACAAGGAGAAGATTATCGAACGTGTAGATCCAACTACTCCGATGATTATGTCAAATCCGATAGTTGCATTCACATCTCTCGACGCACTCTTTGACTCTACAGTTGTTGAGCAGAACGAGGAGATCATCTCGTTGGAGCTACGCCCCAAGGATAACGACATTGTCGAGAGCGTGATCCTAGAGATGTCGGCAACCGACAAGCTCCCTAAAAAGATAACCTATCGAGCCGATGGAGAGGAGCTATCAATAGTAATCAAGTCATTCACCCGTGGCGCTACAGAGAGCAATCTACCTATCGCTGAGGGGTATAAAGAGATCGATCTAAGGTAGGTTGTCAATTCTATTGCACCATAAGTCGAAATTGTGATATTACATATAGGATAAATAGTCTTAACTTTGTTTCATTCGATTGAAAATGATTAAAACAAATAAAGTTATGACGAAAAAATTATTATCACTTGCCGCCCTAGCTACACTCACGTTGCAGGCTATCGGCTCAACAACAATCTATGTTTCGCCCTCGGGCAACGACTCGGCTAAGGGTACTCTCGATGCTCCGCTAAAGAGCATCACGGCAGCACAGAGCATGGTGCGTAGTGCCGTAGCTTCGGGAGCTAAAGGCGATATTGAGGTGGTTATGCGTGGTGGTCGCTATGAGGTTGACCGCACCGTTGTACTCTCATTCCCCGATGTACCTAAAGATGGTACCCTAACATTCAAGTCATATGGCGATGAGCGCCCCGTACTCTCGGCAGGTCGCGAGGTTACAGGATGGAAAAAGTGCAGCACCTACCCCGAAGGTACACCAGCGGTGGCGAAGGGGAATCTCTATGTAGCTGACATCCCTGAGGGTGTCGATGATTTCAAGACCCTATTCAAGGGGGAGCAGAGGTTAACTCGTTCGCGTAGCGAGAAGTTCACCATGCCAAAGAACGACTCTGTACGTATAGCTGACAGCCAGAATGTTCTTCTCAATAAAGATCGTATCCACCTAAGGATGATGCCCTATGACAATCAGCTCCGCGAGTGGGAGAACCTGAGCGACATCGAGGTCTTTTTCAACCCTGTTCCATGGTGCCTCAACTTCATCGCATTGGAGTCAATCGACACTGAGCGTAAGATCGCCTATATGGCTTATGAGGCGAACGCTATGCCCTTTACAAATGAGAAGTACGCCTACTGCTTCGTTGAGAATGCAATCGACTACCTCGATGAGCCGGGAGAGTGGTGTGTAGATACCTACAAAGGCAAAATATACTACTGGAGCGAGGATGGTGAGCCAAAGGAGATCTACGCTCCGATGATGCGCGAGATCATTAAGGTTGAGGGAAAGGTTCGCTACGATCTACAGACAGATATACCTGTTAAGGGTATCAACTTCGAGGGTTTGACCTTCACCCATGGCGACAGATCAGTGTGGTATAAGAACCGCAAGGGTTGGGGAATCCAGCACGACTGGGATACCTTTGACTACGACAATGCTATGCTACGTTTCCGCGCTGCTGAGAGCTGTATCGTTGATGGATGTCTATTTACTAATAGCGGTGGCTCGGCAGTGAGACTCGATCTACATGCACAGAAGATCACCATCCGCAACTCAATGATTAGCGATGTAGGACATATGGGTGTACTCCTTGCGGGCTACGGACCGGGAACAAAGGATGTCAACAAAGAGAACATTATAGAGAACAACATCATCCAGAGGTGCGGAACAATCATCTGGCACGGACACGGAATCTTCGCATGGCAGAGCGGTAGCAACATCATCCGCAACAACTATATCCACGATGTACCACGTAAGGCTATCGGTCTATGTGGTGTACGTTGCCAGATCTTGATGAAGCACGACAACAACTTCGATGAGGCGAGCCAGACAATCCGCTGGAATGAGATTGAGCGCACGATCGACTCTACAGAGGTGAAGATCATCGAGAGATATGCACCATTCCTACACGCACGTAACAATATCGTTGAGCGCAACCATGTTGAGCGCACAATGCTACTCCTCAGCGATGGATCGAGCATCAATGTTTCAGGAGCAGGTTTGGGCAATGTAGTTCGTAATAACTACCTCTACGACATCCCCTACGTAGGTATCCGTACCGATGACTGGCAGGATGGAACGATCATCGAGGGTAACATACTTCACAAAGTTGGTAAGGTCGGTGTAACCTATAAGGGAACAAACACCATGCGCAACAACGTAATGATCGATTGCGCTAAGGCTATCCACTTCCGCTCATATCCAAAGCAGTATTTCGAGAGTGAGAATACAGTTATTCAGAACAACATCATCTATAGTGATTTGGAGAAGTTTGAGCCAAACAGCGTATTTAAGTGGGGAAATATGGAGGTTAGCAACAAGGGTAAAAAGCCAATGCCATATGAGTATGAGATGGACTACAACGCCTACTGGTTTAAGGGTGCGACAGAGGATCTAGAGCTAAAGCGCAACAATGGAATCGAGGCTCACGGAGTGGTGATGAATCCTCAGTTTAAGAATCTAGCGAAGAGAGACTACCGAATCGGCAACAAGAAGTTGATCGAGGCGATAGGTTTCAAACCCTTCGAATGTTCACTCGATAGCTTCGGAATAACCACCGACTACCCAAAGTGGCTTAGCGAAAAAGATTCAACATTACAGTAAAAAACTGCTGTAATTAGCCAAAAAGTACTAACTTTGTAAATGAACATAGATCACTATGAAACTTAATAAAACCGTTATACTATCTCTACTCCTCGCCATTAGTACGACAATGGTGCAGGCTGAGGAGTATCAACCGACATGGGAGTCGCTAGATAAGCGCGAATGCCCAGCATGGTTTCCAGATGCTAAGTTCGGAATCTTCATCCATTGGGGACTCTACTCTGTTCCCGCCTACACAATCAAAGGCACATACGCCGAGTGGTATTGGCACGCATTGATGGAAAATCCGGAGACAGCGAATGAGAAGAGACGTGATAGACACTACGCGATCAAGGCGTTTCATGACAAGAACTATGGTTCAGATTACGACTACTCACAGTTCCGCGATGGATTCACCTGCGAACTCTTCGATGCTAAGGAGTGGGCTTCACTATTCAATCGCTCGGGAGCTAAGTATATTGTCCTAACCTCAAAACACCACGATGGCTACTGCCTATGGGATAACAAAGAGGCTAGCGAGAGCTTTGGCATGCCATGGAATAGTGTTGAGAGTGGACCTAAGCGCGACCTAGTTGGTGAGCTAACAGAGGCTGTACGTGGCGAGGGTATTAAGATGGGACTCTACTACTCTATCTGGGATTGGTTCAACCCCTACTGGAGTGCAAAGATGCAGGAGTGTGTAAGTTCAGGAAGTATGGATGTTGACTTCCGCGAGGGGACTAAGAGGAGTAAGTTTAAGCCAGAGCAGATCGCAGAGTCTAAAGCGGGGCTATCGAGGTATATCCATGAGGTTATGTACCCTCAGTTTAAAGAGATTGTGAATAAGTACCAGCCATCGTTGATCTTCTCTGATGGCGACTGGTGGATGAATGACGATCTGTGGGAGACACGACCACTGCTAGCATGGTTATACAACAACGCTCCCAACCGCGACGAGGTAGTAATCAACGACCGCTGGGGCAAGGTGAGAGCTAAGCATGGTGACTACTTCACCACTGAGTATGGCTCGGGGTTTGAGGGTATCGAGCGTCCATGGGAGGAGAATCGAGGTATCGGAATGTCATTCGGATATAATCGAATTGAGAACTACGAGGACTACCGCACAGAGAAGGAGTTGATCTTCATGTTGGCTGATCTGGTTAGCCGCGGAGGAAATCTACTTCTCAACATCGGACCACGCGCAGATGGAACAATCCCTGTGGTTATGCAGGAACGATTGATCCAGATCGGAGAGTGGCTGAGCGTGAATGGCGAGGCGATATACGAGACTAGAGCCTTCGACCGCACAGCACAGTGGAGTGAAGGTAATATCCCTACATTCTCGAAGAGCGAGTTCCACAACGGATTTCCGATCTACGAGATGACACTAACACCTAAGGAGGGAAATGCAGTGAAGGAGCTTTGGTTCACACGCAATGGCGATACTCTCTACGGGATGATGCCAAAGATGCCTGAGACCAACCAATTTAGAGTTCGCGACATCCAGCTAGCTAAGGGATCTAAGGTGACAATGTTAGGCATCGACAAGGAGTTGAAATGGAGTGCTGAGGGTAGAGATATTATCGTCGACCTATCGACAATTGATAGAGCGAAGCTACCCTGCCACTATGTACAAACACTGAAATTTGACAAACTAAAATAAAAAATTATGAACCTTAAAAGAGCAATCAACACCACTGGAGCAGTGGCGATTGTGCTACCTACGATGGTAGCGTGTAGCGAGAGCGTTGCGGAGCAGAAGCAGCCCAACATCTTGTACATCATGTCTGACGACCACACTACACAGGGAATCGGACTCTACGGCAGCAGACTATCGGTATTGAACCCAACCCCAACAATCGACCGAATTGGTAGGGAGGGAGTGATGATGACTAATACCTACTGTACAAATGCAATCAGTACACCATCACGAGGATGTATCATCTCAGGACAGTATAGCCAGACAAGTGGTGTACTCGACCTAGACTCTTCACTACCTATCGAGAGCCAGCACCTACCTCAGGAGATGAAGAAGTTGGGCTACCAGACAGCGGTAGTTGGTAAGTGGCATTTGCACAACCAGCCAGAGATGTTCGACTACTACAATGTATTCTATGGTCAGGGCGAGTACTTCGACCCAGTACTTTGCGAGAAGGGCGATACCGAGATGGTACCATTAAAATACCAACGCCAAACTGAGGTTGTAGGAAAGAGATACAAGGGACACTCATCGGATGTCGTGACAGATATTACACTCGATTGGTTGAAGAACAAACGCGATAAGGATAAGCCATTCTTCTTGTGCCACCAGTTCAAGGCTCCACACGATATGTTTGAGTTTAATCCACGCTATGCAGACTACTTGGAGGATACATTCATTCCAGAGCCAGAGAGTTTGTGGGACAACCAAAGAAACGGCTCTATCGCAACTAAGGGTGTTAACGATGAGTTGATCCACATTATCGGTTCATCGGTAGGAAAGAGAAACACTATTCGTAACATGGGTATGCACATGGATATTGACCCTAACTTACCAGATGATGAGTACAAGAGAGCAGCATATCAGGAGTATATCAAGCGCTACCTACGTTGTGTTAAGGGAGTTGATGACAATGTTAAGCGTATCTTCGACTACCTAGAGGCTGAGGGTTTGATGGATAACACCATCATCATCTACACAGGAGATCAAGGATTTGTCCTTGGTGAGCATGACTATATCGACAAGCGCTGGATGTATGACGAGTGTATGCGTATGCCATTTATGGTTCGCTACCCTAGCAAGATCAAGGCTGGAACAGTTATGGATGCAATGACAAACAATGTTGACTTTGCACCAACAATCATCTCGATGGCTGGTGGCGAGGTACCAGACTATATGCAGGGTGATAGTTTCAAGGAGCTTATCTACTCGGGCAAAGAGCCTGACGACTGGAAAAAGGCGACCTACTACCGCTACTGGATGCACATGGCACACAGACACAACAACCCTGCACACTTCGGTATCCGCACAAAGGATTACAAGTTGATCTTCTACTACGGTGTTGACTACAAGGAGCGACCAGTTAATGCAAAGAAGTTCAAGGGGGTTGATCCTAACGACTCTTCAACTTGGGAGGCATCATCGCTACCACGTATGCAGACCCCTGCAGCATGGGAGTTGTACGATCTTCGCAAAGATCCTAACGAGTTGAACAATGTCTATGGCGATCCTAAGTATAAGAAGATTACAGAGGAGCTAAAGGCTGATCTAAAGAAGATGCGCGAGGATCTTAATGAGACAGATGCTGCCTACCCACACATCCAGAAGATCATCGATGCAAACTGGGATAAATAATAGTATTGCAAGGCGACAGCTAAGTCTCCCCTCTAGGCTCAGTATTACAGAGTGAGAGGAGACTTAGTTACAAAATTTTCAACAAACAAAAAAAAGATGAATAAAAGTAAATTAATATTAGGTGCAGCCGCACTCACCCCACTCTTCGGGGGTGCAGTTGCTGAGGCAGCGACCAAACCCGACATCCTCTTTATCTTTGTAGATGACATGGTCTACGATGGAGTGGCTGCATTGGGTCACCGACAGGTTAAAACCCCAAATATCGACCGTTTGGTTGAGTCGGGAGTTAGCTTCACCAACAACTACAATATGGGTGGTTGGAGCGGAGCATTGAGTATGGCTAGCCGTACTCAGTTGGTTACCGGAAAATTCCTATGGAATGCCTATGGCGAGTCGAAGAATGACAAGTTTAAGGGTATGATGGAGAGTCGCCAGATGTGGCCTCAAATAATGAGCGACAATGGATATAAGAGTTTCCACACCGGTAAATGGCATGTCGCTGGTGTTACACCAGCGAAGATCTTCGATGAGGTCAGCACCGTTCGCGGAGGAATGCCCGGCGATAATCAAAAGACAACACGCATTGGATATAACCGCCCACTATCACGCGATGACAACTCATGGCAGCCATGGGATGAGTCGATGGGTGGATTCTGGGACGGAGGCAAACACTGGAGTGAGGTTCAGGCAGATGTAATCATCGACTATATGGATCGCAATGAAGAGTCTGACAAGCCGCTCTTTATGACCTGCGCATTTAATGCCCCTCACGACCCACGACAGTCGCCAAAGGAGTTTGTAGATATGTATAATGTTGATGAGATCGAGCTACCAGCATCGTTCATGCCCGAACACCCCTACAAAGAGGAGATGCGCTCAGGCGAGACAGTTCGCGATGAGCAGCTAGCACCATTCCCACGTACTGAGTATGCGGTGAAGAAACATATGCAGGAGTACTACGCTATTATCACCCACCTAGATGTACAGATCGGACGTATCCTCGATGCACTGGAGAAGAGCGGACGAGCAGAGAACACTGTGATCTTCTTCACTGCCGACAACGGTTTGGCGATGGGTAGACACGGCTTCTTAGGCAAGCAGAGCCTCTACGAGCATAGCCTAAAGACCCCTCTTATTGTCGTTGGAAAGGACTTCCCTAAGGGCGAAAAGCGCGATCAGGCGATATACCTACAAGATCTTGTGCCAACAAGTTTTGAGCTAGCAGGGATCGAGAAGCCAGCAAGTGTAGACTTCAACTCTATCCTACCTATTGTCAAGGACAAAAAGGCGAAGAGCAACTACGACTATGTCTACAATGCCTACATCAACCTCCAACGTAGCATCAATGACGGGCGCTACAAATTGATGATGATTACCGACGCAAAGAAGTTCTATCTCTTCGATTTGGAGAAAGATCCAGAGGAGATCACCGACCTAAGCCAGAGCAAGAAGCACCAAGATATTATTAAGCGTCTAGCTGCTAAATACCTTGAGAAGGCTAAGGAGATGGGCGATGAGAAGGAGTTTTACTCACCTGAATATCTAGCATCATTCGGAATAACACTATAGAGTAATTACTATAAATAAAAATAATGCTGTGTTTTTCATCAAATTGATGATTAAACACAGCATTATTTTTTGTGTTTTTTTATTTTTTTTTATATATTTGCAAATATGGGTAGTTAAAACATCCCAATACTAAACTAAACTTAAACCGACACTAACCGTTAAAATTAAACCTAATGAAGATTAAATTTTACACCCTTATTCCATTATGTGCTGCCATTGCACTCTTTTTTAGTTCATGTAGCAAAGACGATGGGGACAATAGTCCAGAGCAGCCTACTACTCCTACTCAAAACGAGTACAAATATTTGAGTGATTACAACTCTACGGACTACCCTACTGAGACCAACACATGGACAATCTATGACAAGAGCGCTAGTGCATCAGACTTTGCTGGTCTACGCGAAGCTCTAGAGAGCAGACCAAACAGGAGTATCACCGTTGTACTGAATGAGATGGAGGTTATCCCATCTGCGGCATTTACACAAATAGTTGAGTTTACAAATATGCAGATCACCGTCTCTGCACCTGCTGCTACAACGGTTGAGAGCGGAGCATTTGCTAATTGCTATAACCTTATAGCTGCATCGCTACCCAAATTAACTACCGTCTCAGCATATACATTTGGAGGTAATGAGTCAACATTCTACTCATTCAACACATTGGAACTAGCCTCTGACGAGGGTGTTTCGTTGAGCGAGATCAACTCAAATGCATTTGGAGATCTTCCTCTATCAGATATTACACTTACTGTGGGTGATAGCAATTTAGATATGGTTGACTACGACTATAAGTTAACAGTAGACAATAACACATACGGAGCGTTTAACTCTATCATAGTTAAGAGGTATAATCCAATCGAAATAGACTCTGTAGAGGAACTTACTAAAATTGGAAATGGCAGATACTACTATCTATATTCAGATAGCTATCTTCTAACAGAGCCGATCGAATTCACCGGTTCATGGACTCCAATAGGAAATAACACATCAAACCTATTTAGTGGTACATTCGATGGAAACAACATGGCTATCACAGGATTAACAGTGAGTTCAGGCACATACAGAGGACTATTCGGCTGTATCTATGGAGCGACAATAAAGAATGTTGTGATCGAAAACCCAACAATCTCGGGAGGAACCTATTCTGGCGCACTCGTAGGTTACATTCAGGGAGAGTCAACCATTGAAAATTGTACTGTTTCTGGTGGTAGCATAGCGACAAGCACTAGTAGCGGAATGGTTGGAGGATTAATAGGACGTATCTTTGCGAACGACTCAACTATCACTATCTCATCATGCTCGAATAGTAGCAACGTATCATCTACAAATACAACTAATGTAGGAGGATTGGTCGGACGAGCAAACACAGAGTATAGTGGCTCTATCGCAATCACAAAGTGCTATAATAATGGACACATATCAACTACTAATAGCAGCACACATCTCGGTGGTATAGCAGGACAGACTGATGCCTACTCTACTGGAGCAATCAGCATCACGGGGTGTTATAACAATGGCACTATATCAGGAAACTGCTACAATGCAGGAGGTATCGCTGGCTTGGTCTCATCGAATACCGGCTCAGCAACGATAACAGTCACCTCATCATACAATAGCGGCTATGTTTCTGCCACATCGGCTAGTGGATATTGCGGAGGTGTTATTGGATGTGAGCTACCACTTGTCACTCATGATGTCCTCTCGTACAACAGCTGTTACTTCATCTACCAAACTTATGGTGTTGATTTAGGTGTTGGAAATAGCACATCATACAGCGAGATGAAACTAGAGAGTCTTGATGCACTCAACGCTGTTGTGAACACTATGAATAGTGCAATCAAAGCTGCTGGATATTCAGATGTAAGCTACACAGCTAATACAGATCCCTATCTACCATCGTTAATGGGAGAAGAGATAGAGTTTGCAGCTAATTAAGACTCATCTCAACACAATTTAAGGTAATTTCAAAAAAGCAACGATGGGTGAATTCGGTGATCCGGATCACACCTATAGGAGAGGTGAAATACCTTACATAACATATCGATCGCAACGCAATTTGAACGCTCAAGAGGTTCATAGTTATAGTCAAATATATCTGGCTACAACTATGAACCTCTAAATTTTCAACCATATACAACCATATACCAGAGTAATTTTTACCGTAAATTTACCGTAAAACGCTATATTAATGATTAGTTGTTAAGTTGTATTTGCTATATTCGCACAATGAGACCACCGCACAATGGTCTCACAACCGAAAACTATCAAAACCATGAAACCACAACTATTAACCGCTGCGACAGTGATAGCATCAATAGCTTCATTGGCAGCAAAGGAGCAGTCCCAGCAACTACAACGACCAAATATAATTTGGATCTCAGCCGAGGATACTAGCGCTACTCGTTGGTCGTGCTACGGCGACCCAATACCACACATGCCTGTTGTCGACTCGCTAGCAAATATCGGTGTTCGATATACAAACACCTTCGCAACAGCAGCAATTAGCGCCCCTGTACGTGCAGGTATCATCTCTGGAATGTACCAAACATCTATCGGTTGCCACCCAATGACAACCGAATCATATATGCGTGCCGAGGTTGATGGAGCTTTGGGCTACACCGCTGTCCCCGCACACTACATCAAGGCATTTACCGAGTATCTCAGAGCAGCAGGCTACTACTGTACTAATAGAGGAAAGACACACTATCAGTTCTCGTTCAAGGAGGAGGTGCCAAAGAGTATATGGGACGATCAATCTGGTAGCGCACACTTCAAAAATCGCCCCGACAAATCACAGCCATTCTTCGCCGTATACAACTCCAATGCAACACACGGAAATAAGGGGCTATCGGATAAGAGTGGGTTTAAGTGCAATTTGAACGACATTATTGTACCTCCCTACTATATTGATAATGAGAATGCACGTAAGGAGATGGCGAACCACTACGATAATATGACCCTCTTCGATGATTATGTAGCTCGACTATTGAATGATCTTCGTGAGGATGGATCGCTAGATAACACCATTATATTTATCTGGAGTGACCACGGTTCGGGGATGCCACGTGGCAAGAGGTGGCTCTACGATAGCGGAACGCACATTCCACTTATTGTTATCTACCCCAACTCGACAAAGGGTTCTGTATGTGAGGAGCTTGTGAGTACGGTTGACTTTGGACCAACTGTACTCTCATTGGCGGGGGTTCCTGTGCCTACACACATGGAGGGTAGACCATTCCTAGGTGAGCAAAAGGCGGAGAGTCGCAAGTATGTCTACTCAGCCAAGGATCGAGAGGATGAGAACTACGATATGATCCGTAGTGTCCGCAGCGATAGATACCTATATATTCGCAACTTCTACACCATCAAGCCCTACTCTAGTTTTTTGCGTTCGCGCAACAACTCAAAGATGATGAGTGACCTCTATCGCGCCTCAATTGAGGGTACATTGACCGAGGCGCAGAGACCATTTATGGCTGCAACCCGTCCACCAGAGGAGCTATATGATGTGGTGAAAGACCCTCACAATATCCACAATTTGGCAACCGATCCAAAGTACAAAAAGGTGCTTGAGAGCATGCGTGCCGAGCAGGAGCGATGGACAGAGGAGACAGGTGATTTGGGTCACCAAACAGAGGATGAGCTATACCGACGATTCTTCCCCGATGGAAAATCTATGGTTACATGCACTCCACGCTACACTATCAACGAACCGGGATCATCATTTAGGATGACCCACGATGGTGGCAAGGGTGTTCAGACGATCAAATCACCAGCTGAATTCTCGCTTGCATGCTCAACTCAGGGAGCCTCAATGGTCTATAGAGTGGCAAAAAAGGGGGAGAGTATGCCCAAGCGGTGGATGCTTTTATCTGGTCCGGTACGCCTAGATAGAGGTGAGTATCAGATCGAGGCGAGGGCGCAGCGTTACGGTTACAAAGAGAGTGAGCCACTTTTATTTGAACTAAAGGTAGAGTAATATAACAATAAATAACTATGACAAAAAAACTATTTTTACTACCACTGGCTGCTGCTACAACAGCCATGGCGGCACAGAAGCCAAACATCGTCGTTCTATTTGCAGACGATATTAGCGCACGCGAGTTCCCGATCTATAACTCATCTGTATGGACGGGGGTGAAGGATCAATCAACCTCAGACCCCTCATGTCGCGCCTTTACACCCGTTATGAACCAACTCGCTGAGGAGGGTTGCTACATAAAAACAGCGTGGGCATGTTCAGTATCATCACCTAGCCGTGCGCAGATGATGACAGGTCGCTTTGCCTACCAGACCAAGTGGTGGCACAATGCCGATCAAGGAACATACCTCAATGCCGAGGGTAAGCAGGAGGGCTACCCACTCTACGAGAGTTCGCCAATGATGATTGGACGAGTTGCACAGGAGGCAGGCTACGGCACATACTGGTGTGGTAAGACACAGATGGCACACACTGACCTGATTGAGAAGTATGGTTTTGATGAGGGTTGCTACACCCCCGGTGACCTAAGCCTACGACCACAGTACACAGATTTCTATATGGATAAGGTCAAGGGAGGCGGCTATGTGGTTAAGGACTCTGGACTACACACCGATGGAATCAACAGCACTAGCTACTACTGGATGCCATCAGTCGTATTGGTTAACGATCCCAACAACACAGAGAAGGTTGAGGCATACCCAAATACACCTGAGTCAAAGGCTAAGTGGGGTCTAAACTCATACTCAGCAGATATTGAGCAGGAGTTTGCGATTAACTTTATGCGTCGCAAGCACGATGAGAAGAAGCCATTCTTCATCTACCACACTGCCCACCTCGGTCATGGACAGTATAACTTCCTAAACCCAACGACAGAGTGTAACTATCCTCCTACGCCAAAGATCGAGTGGGATGGCAAGAGTTATACCCGCTTCGAGCCAAATATCACTGGTGATAAGGGTGTCTACGACCTGCACGACTCAGTATCTGAAGAGGGTATCCACAGCCATATCAACTATATCGATTTTGTCGTATGGCGCTATCTTGAGGAGTTCAAGAGACTTGGTATAGAGGATAATACAGTCTTGATTATCTGTGCTGATAACGGTACGTTTAAGTATGGTAAGGGTAGTGTAGAGTGCCAAAAGGGTGCGCATATTCCAATGATCTTCTACGCTCCATGTCTTAAGATGACTAAACAGGGTGAGCAGGATGTGTTGATGAATGTTGCCGATGTATTGCCTACAGTGGCTCAGATCGCTGGTTGCAAGCTACAATCAGATTATAAACTCGATGGAGAGAGTATCCTCCCATTCTTGACCACTAAGAAGAGTTCACATCGCGACTGGTTATACTCATACCGCTCAGCGCTACAGCTTATCCGTGGTACTAAGGTGTTGAAAGATGGTTATGGAATATGGTATGATGTCACCTCTAATCCAAAGGATCTGATCTCATACCGAGTGATAGAGGATTGGTCTAAGGAGCCAGCAGAGCTGCGCAAGGAGAAGGAGTATCTTGAGTCGATACTACCACAGTTCGATCTCTACGAGACACAGCGCAATGGTCCCGGAGGAGAGGGTGGACCATCGAGCAAAAAGGCTCTCGACTCACAGAAACTACTAGACAAAAAAGATCAGGTTATTGCAAAGGCAAAGGCTGCCTACGAGAAAGAGTCTAAAAAGTAGAGGTCTATAGATCGACTAGAGTGCTATTTGAGAATGGTTAACAACTTTTCATTGGGGTTGTTAATCATTCTCTTGTTCTATATGTATGTTAAACCTAAAAAAATTCATATCTTTGTGCTAGGTCGCCATATATGAGAATAAGAGAGTGAGTTTTCTTATTTTGGACTCACCATATATACCTGAGTAATGAAAGAGCATAACATAGATAAAACAACAATAGAGAGCTATTTAAATAGGATCAGCGAGGATAAAATCTTTGCCGATTCACCACGATATAGAGGGCTACTGCACTTTATTGTGACTCAGTCGCTAGAGGGTAAGCATATCAAGGAGCTAAATATTGCAGCACAAATATATGGAGAGAATTTTGGCGAGGATAAGTCTGATGGTCGTGTGCGTGTCTATATGTTTAATCTTCGTAAGCGTCTAGATAGCTATTATAAGGGGGGTGGAGCTAGTGATGAGATACTCTTTATCCTTGAAAAAGGTAGCTATAATATGCAGTTCAGACAACGCGACAACTCAAATAGTGAGCCACAGGTTAATGCTACTAAGCGCAGCATAGGTAGCTGGAGCCTCTTTTTTCTGGGTGTTTTGCTTACTACTGCTATCTTCTTATCTCCGAAATTAGTCAAAGAGTTTGAAAATCACTACTGCTGGGATAGCTTTATTCGTGGCGATAGACCTACATTGTGTATCCTTGCCGATCAGATTATTATACAACACAAGAGCGATGACGTTTGGACGAATGAGCTTAGAATAAGCACCATAAAGAATAGATCGCAGTTCTATAACTATATGATGCAGAATCCAAATGACTCGATGAGATTGAGTAACTTCTCACTCTACTCTAAGGCTATTCCATTCTCACTACATCGACTCACTGAGTGGCTCCTATCCTACGATAAACGATTTACCCTCACCCCCGATAGTAACTTCTCATATGATGATATAAACGGAACTAATATCATCTATCTTGGACAGATAAAGACTATGGATGCATCTAGTCGACTTTTTCTTAAGAGCAGTAAAATATTCTCAGTAGATCAGAAATTTATCTATGTTACACATGGAGCAGATAAGATGCGCTATCGTGCGAGGTTTGATAATAACGAGATGATAACAACAGAGTATGCTCTAGTTTCATATATGCCACTAGAGGGGAGAAATAAGGCTCTATTCTTTGCATCGAACAACGATATAGGCACAATGGCTACCATAAATAAATTTACCGACAAGAGTTTCCTCGCTGATTTCTATAGATCACTCCCATCACACGATAGCCACTTCAATGCACTCTTTAAGGTTGAGGGTATTGGTCGAACAAATATCACATGTGAGCTTATTGAGTTGGAGATTCTTCAAGATAACTAGAGCTACACATAGGTAAAAAAACGCATTGAGACCCTGTTTCACAACGGTATCTCAATGCTAAAAAAGAAATTTATTCTAAGATTATGGTCTGTTTTTACATCTACAAAAGTAGGGCATTAATCGACACAATCCTATACTAACTATTAGGTATATTATAAATTCTAATTCGCTAATTGCACTGTGCCTGCTCTACTCTAGCGGCGATTGCTTGCAACCACAGGGCTTAGAGCAACTAACAAACCCCAAATCTGTCATACCGAACGAGCTGAAGTATCTCTCAATGTCGATCTACTAACATTGAGAGATACTTCAGCTCGTTTAGCACTACGCCCACTGCTTTATAAAAGCCGAGAAGCATTCGTGACCTAACTCATAATCCTCCACAAAAAGCGAACTGTCTCGCAAGATCATCAAAGACCTTGCGAGACAGTTCTCATAATATTGAATTAACAAATTCTTACTCTAGAGATCATCACTCACCGCTATAATAAAAGTCTGAATCGGCAGCAAATGTATCTGAATAACTACCAAATGTTAACGACTTAGCACTATAATCAATTGTGCCAGAACTAAAGGTAGATGCAAACTTAATATTAAGAGTAATATAAGAGCAGTCTGCGTTAGCTGCACTTGCAAATGTCTGACCTGCACCATTAGTAATAGTACTAACTCCGTCACCAAGATAACCCAGCTTATAAACTTTAGCTGTAGTACTACTATCATTAAACGCATTATTGTTAATAGTAACAAGTAGAGGAAGATCTATCTCTGTAGACCTATTACGTCTCAATCCCTGTGCTGGTAACGTAACTAACTTAGGCATATAGATTCTATCAAGAGTAGTAAATGCAGCAGTCAATGTACTAAGAGAAGTTACCTCATAAGCATGAATATAATTCATCTTTGTAATATAGGCAAATGCAGTGCTACCAATCGATGTTGCAACCTCAAGTTCAACAGAGAAAACACCTGCATAATAGCTTGTAGATGTTCCACAGAAAGCAGATGCTGGAATTGCAAGCATATTAGTAAATACAATTGTTGGCTCCACACCAGCACTATTCGCAGAGAGAATAGCCAACTTCAAGTTAACAAAATCATCTGCTGTAGCTGAAGTATCCTCAATATACCATGTATCAACTGATGGGTAGCTCTCAGCGTCATACTCCACTAGAGTAGATGGCTGCTTCTCTTCAAAGTTAATAGCAGCGAAAGTATAAGTAGTACCAGAGATATTCAATGTATTACCCGATAGTGTATAGTTAATAAACCTATCTGCAGCCTTCTCTAGGTTAAGAGTTGTGCCACTAATATCGCAGTTACTAAATGCATTAACATCGATGTATGTTACAATACCATCACCAGTATAACCAAAGTCAAGAGTTGTAAATGTACAGCCAGCAAAGATCTCTGATCCTGTAAGTGTACAGATTTGAGGTAGCACCAAAGAGGTCAATGATGTACATCCGCTAAACATATTGTTACCATTTATAGCTGTAACATTATCAAGTGTCAATGAACTCAAGTTAGGACAGTTTGCAAATGTACTCTCGCCAGTAATAGATGTGTAGCTAGGTAGCGACAATGAAGTTACAGATGACAACCCATAGTATGTGTAACCACCACTAACATTAGTATCAGTCAAGCTAGGCAATGATAGAGCAGTCAATGATTGACAATCTTTAAATGCCGCAGCACCAACGCTTGTAACCTCAGAGAGATCAAGTGATTTAAGATTTGTACAACCACTAAATACTGAATCACCAAGACTTGAAACGTAAGGGAGAACAAGTGAGAATGAACCTGTGAAATCCTTGAATGCCTCAGCAGGGATAGACATCATCATCTCAAATGTAATCGCTGGTGTAGTTCCAGAATTGTTAGCTGCAGTGATAGCTGATTTAAGTCCAGCAAACTCAGATGCACTGCTAACAGTAAGGTCTGAGACATACCATATATCACCACTAGGATAGTTTGAAGCACTATATGTTGATATAGGATCTCCCATAGCATTGAACTCAATGATCTGTCCAAATGTAGCTGAGTACGATGTTCCAGAGTCACTCCATGAGAGTTTACTTCCAGATATGGTTATCGCACTTGAATTAATCTTCATAACTAGGAAGACACCAGTAGTATTAGATGTGTCAAATGGCTGTCCAGTGATAGTTGATACACCATCACCACCTGTACCCAACATCAAATCAGTCAATGTAGTTGTTGACAATGAAGAGTCTGCAAGCGATGTAACACAAGACAAGGTCAAATCAGTTAGCAATGTATTAGCCAATGCGCCTGACTCAAGTGCTGTTACATATGGTGCCTCAATAGCTGTAAGTGCAGAGCTATTAAATGTGTTCTCACCAAGTGAACCAGCATATACTGAAAGCTCAATAGAGTAGCTTCCTGTGAAGTCTACATCAGCAAGGCTAGAGAATGTATCAGCAGCAATGCTTGTAGCTTTAACACACTTGATTATCGGACCCTCATTCTTATATTTACCATATGTCTGAGCCAACTCAATTGCATCACGTAGACCTGCACATGCATCAGCAGTCAACTCAGAGTCATTAACATACCATGTCTGAGTTGTTGGAATCTCCATAGTTGAGCTATAGTCTGCTAGGTAGTACTGGTTGTAACCATCGAGTACAATAGCGCCAAATGTAATAGATGAGTTATCCTCAAATGTTAATGTTCCGTTATCTGTGTCAACTGCAAAGTTTGCAGATACATCAGGATTGATTGTAAGTGTTGTAGCACTTGTTGTTGCACCATCAAATGCAGCTGGGTTGATGTATGTCACACCATCACCAAGTGATCCCAAATCGAGATTGATAATGTTACATCCAGAGAATACTGATGATCCGTTGATCGATGACAACATTGGCAATGAGAAGTCAGTAAGTGCAGAGCAGTTTGTGAATGTCTCATCACCATCAATAGTTACAACATTTGGAAGATTAAGTGATGTCATCGCTGTGTTGCTAGCAAATGTTGCATTTGCTGAGATAGCTGTGTAACTCTCAAGATCAAGAGATACTATATTAGTTAGTCCACTATATGTATAGTCACCATTAACATCTGTATCGGTCAAACTTGGAAGAGCAAGCTCTGTCAAACCAACACAATCTCTAAATGCGCTCGCTGCAACAGTCTCAACCGTAGGAAGATCGATCGCCGTTACACCAGATGCTGATGCGAAGGCTGACTCCTCAACAGCTGTTGCGATAGATCCCTCAACAGTAAATGATCCATCGTAATCTTTAAACGCCTCAGCAGTTACAGATAGGATATTCTCAAATACAACAAATGGAGCGTATGAGCTGTTTGCTGCTGTGATCGCATCCTTCAAACCACTAAACTGAGATGCATCGCTAACAACGTAATCTGTAACATACCACTTCTCATCAGTTGTGCTAAACGAAGCAGAGAAATCAGCGAGAGCCATTCTAATTGGAGCGCAAAGATCAGTCGAAGCATTAAATGATAGAGTGAATGGTGTGCGAATACCAGCAGGGAACTCAAACTCTGAACTAAACTCTCGAACACCAAGCAACTCGCTATCACCATCAATCAACTTCACTCCGTATGTGCTACCATCAGTAAAGGTAAGCGATACAGAGTAGATGTCACCAGCAGATGCTGTATAAGGTATAATTGAGAATGGTAAGCTATACTTAAGGTTATTCACCAACTTACTTGGGTTTGTAAACTCAACTACGATAGTGTCATCATCACTAGCTACAGTAACCTCAGCGGTTGTGAAATCAACTGTCGCTTTGTTCATATTCAAACCCTTGATAGTTGCACTCTCTAGATAGAGGTCACCACTTATATTATTAGGTGTGATCTGAAGCTCAACGATAGATAGCAGGTGATTCATCGAACCAGCAACGGCATCATCGGCAATCTCAAAGAGATCAGTTGTTAAATAGAGATTATTCTGTGCAAATGAGTCGCTAGCATTGCTAAAGTCAAGACTCTGTGTTGAAAGATCGATTGTGAATGTTCCATCGACAATCATGCTTTCATCATAAGGGTATAGGAGTCGCATACTTGTAGCAGACTCATCAGCATCACCCGTAAAAGTTGCGTAGTTATCAAAAAGGCTAGACATGGTGAACTGTGAAATGTAGCCAGTGTCATCCCAGCCTAAAACGTCATCATCACTCTCCCACATATAGTACCACATGGCACTATCAGAATCATCAACAGTGACTCGGCTTCCTAAGGCACCTTCGCCATATTGATCGCCAACACCTACGGTAATTGTGCGTGTATCCACCTGACCTTCAGGGATGATTGCATAACTCTCATCGATTGGATTGTCGGAACACCCTACCATCACTGCGGATAGCAAAAGTGCCGAAAAAAGTAGACTGTATTTCATACTTAACGGTTAAATTAGGTTGTTTTTTAGTTTCAAATAGCGCGCCCTAGTCTAGTCAACACGAACTATTACAGCAAAAATAGTGATTTATTTCTGTAATTCCAACAAAAAAACTATTTTTTTTAACTAAAAATTAAACCTAATCCTAAACCGTCAAATATATATAGGGATAAACAAGATTATCGGAGCTGTGCGGAACACCTCTTTTCTAGCTGATAACGAATATTATTCATCACCTTCTATATCGCCTTATCGGTCATCGTCTGACCCTTATCCTCCAATACAAAGCCCAGAGCGTATGACTTCTTTCCCGCAGGGAGTTTATCACCCTCATAGACATCAAAGAGAGTTACACTCTTCAATAACCTCTTCTCAGCCTGCATAGCTGTCTGGCGAAGTTGCGCAAAGGTCATCTCGCTATCGACCAATAGCGCCAAATCGCGCTTAACCTCTGGGTATTTCGATAGTTCCTCAACAACAACCTTAAGTTTTTTTGTCGATTTAATGAGTTGATCGAAATCGATCTCAGCGTAGTAGACCTCGCTCTTCACACCAAATGCCTTGCGGATTGAGCGTGACACAACACCCATCTGCATAAACTCCTTGCCGCCGAGCATAAACGACTCTGCATCACCAAAGAGTCCACTGCTATAGTTCTGCTCTCTCAATGTGTAAATATCGACACCAAAACGCGCCAACACCCTCTCAACCATGCCACGAAGGGTGAAGTAGCTCGAATCGGCACTCTTGCCCATCCACGACTCCATCTTTTCAGATCCTGTCACTGCGATTGCCAATTTATAGCTCTCCGAGTATGCAGCCAATGGCTTCTCCTCGCTAACCATCGCTGAGTCATAGCTGTAGCAGTTTCCAAACTCATAGAGTTTAAGATCACCATTACGCCTATTTGTATTTAGCTCCACAGCCTCCATAACACCAAACAGCAGCGACTGGCGCAATACATTCAGATCGGCACTCAATGGATTGATGATCTTAACTGAACGCTCAGCATCGTAACCATCTAGATCTTCGTAGTAGCTACCTTTAGTGAGTGAGTTCGACATAATCTCTGTATATCCATTGGCACTCATGTAATCCGCAGCAAGATTCATCAACTTGTTTTTATCGGGCTTTGGTGCATAGCTTATTGTCGAACGTACAGATTGTGGGATCTCGATATTATTGAATCCGTAGATACGCAAAACCTCCTCGATCAGATCAGCCTCGCGCTGAACATCTACTCTATAGGGTGGTACGGCAACACTAAGTGTCGAGCCGCTCTCAGCTGTTATAGTTATATCAAGAGCGGTGATAATTTGCTTGAACTCATCGTCGCTAATATCCTTACCTATAAATATACGCGCTCTATCGAGCGAAATATCAAATTTAAAATCCTCCGCAGGGTTGGGGTTGATGTCGATAACCTCTGAGGCGATCTCACCCCCCGCCAACTCCTTATATAATAATGCAGCACGTTTAAGGGCGTAGAGCTGAATATTTGGATCTATACCCCTCTCATATCTAAACGATGCATCGGTGTTGAGTCCATGTCTCTTAGCACCCTTGCGAATGACAACTGGATTGAAGTATGCAGACTCCAGAATAATATTGGTTGTCGAGTCACTTACTCCCGACTCCAAACCACCAAAGACTCCAGCAATACACATTGAGCGAGCAGGTGATTTAATCATTAGGTCTCCACCATTCATCACCCTCTCAACACCATCTAGCGTCATGAACTTCTCACCCTGCTGAGCAAAGCCAACAACGATCTTATGTCCATCGACCTTATCAGCATCAAAAGCGTGGAGTGGCTGCCCTAGCTCATGAAGGATATAGTTTGTAATATCTACCAAGTTATTCTTTGGGTTGATACCCGCAGCACGCAACCTCTTCTGCATCCAATCGGGTGATGGTGCGATCTTACAACCCTTGATCGCTACAGCTGCATAGCGTGGGCATGCCTCACTACTCTCAACCTCAACGGCAATAGGCATATCGTTATTGTCGATTGCAAAAGCCTCAACAGATGGTAGCTCAACGCTAATATCCTCACCGCGGCTACGCAGGAAAGCGACTAAATCGCGCGCCACACCGATATGAGATGCAGCATCTATTCTATTTGGAGTCAAACCGATCTCAATAAGATAGTCATCCTCAATACCAAACAACTCACGCGCAGCTGTTCCAACGACAGCATCCGCCGCCAACTCCATGATCCCAGCATGATCTGTACCAATACCTAGCTCATCCTCAGCGCACAACATACCCAATGACTCTACACCGCGGATCTTACTCCTCTTGATCTTAAACTCCTCATCGCCACCATTAGGGTAGAGAACAGCACCTACAGTTGCACAGACAACCTTAAGCCCTGCACGGCAATTTGAAGCGCCACAAACAATCTGCAATGGAGATTCAGCACCTACATCAACCGTAGTAACATTGAGATGGTCTGAGTCGGGATGTGCGACACATGTCAACACCTCACCAACAACAACACCCTCTAGTCCACCCTTGATGGACTCCACCTTATGGAGACCCTCAACCTCTAGACCTATCTCAGTCAACACCTCTGCAACCCTCTCGGCGCTCATTGAAGTTGCGATATAGCCACGCAACCAGTTATAAGATATATTCATTCTATTTCAGTTTTGACCACAAAGATAGAAAAAAAATGATTAATGATTAAAGATAAATGACAAATGATTTGAAAAAAGTGTTATCTTTGCCTTTGAAACATACCTAATAACCATGAAAAAACTACTGTTAACGCTGAGCATAGTAGCTATGTGCAGCACAAGTTATGCTCAATTCTGGGAGGATAATATCGACTGGAAAGAGAGTCAGATGTGGGAGCAAGCCAAGGCACATCAAACCCCAGAGTGGTTCTTAGATGCAAAATTCGGCATCTACTTCCACTGGGGCGTCTACTCCTATATGGGTATGACTGAGTGGTATTCACGACAGATGTATGACACTCCGCCAAACTGGGGTAAGGAGGTTCGACCTCACCACCTAGCGACCTACGGTGCAGATGTTCACTACCACCACTTCTTCCCAAAATTCACTGCCGAACACTTCGATGCAAAGGATTGGGCTAAACTATTCAAGGCTTCGGGGGCAAAGTTCGCCGGTCCCGTGGCTGAGCATTGCGACAACTTCTCCAATTGGGATAGTAAGGTCAATAGATACAATACAGTTAACTATGGTCCTAAGCGAGATCTCGTTGGTGAACTCGAAGAGGCGATCAAAGGTGAGAAGCTAAAATTTGTCACTACATTTCATCACAGCTGGGAGTGGGGATGGTACAACCTATGGAGCGGATGGATAGATAATTCAGACCCTGAGTTTACGGAGTTCTATGGTGAATACACCCCAAAGGAGACATTTATGAGCTTCTCCTCAAAGGGCAAACACGCTGCTAGCGGGCAGTTCTTTGGTGAGGTAAAGCCAGAGTATGCACCATCGCGCAAATTTGTTGATACATGGAAGGCAAAGATCTATGAGGTGATAGATAATTACAAACCCGATCTACTTTGGTTTGATAGCCGCCTATTCATCCTCCCCGAGAAGGATCGTGCCGAGATGGTCAACTACTACTACGATCAAGCTAAGAGAGGAAAGCAGGAGGTTGTGCTAACATATAAGAACCTCGACCTACCATTTGGCACTGCGGTGATAGATCTTGAGAAGGGTCGTATGAATGACAAGACAGACTACCCATGGCTCACCGATGACTCATTTGCGTGGAATGCATGGGGCTGGAGCCATAAAATGGTGATGAAGAGTGCCAATGACGTTGTTGATGAGTTGGTAGATATAACGAGTAAAAACGGCTGCCTAATACTCAATATCACCCCCACATACGATGGCTTGATCCCCGAGGAGCAGCGCGAGGGTCTACTTAAAGTTGGTGAGTGGCTATCGATCAATGGAGAGGGAATCTACGGCACACGCCCCTTTGTGGTCTATGGCGAGGGTACAACAGAGCTAAAGAGCAATACCTTTGGTGGCGTGCAGGCGCGAGGTGTTAAATTCACCGATGGTGACTTCCGCTTCACTACGAATGGAAAAAACCTCTACATTATTCAGCTAGCAGCACCTAAGGCAGGAGAGAGC
Source organism: Rikenellaceae bacterium (assembly GCA_047178765.1). Taxonomy (GTDB): domain Bacteria; phylum Bacteroidota; class Bacteroidia; order Bacteroidales; family Rikenellaceae; genus Alistipes. Next base: position 32,894 of record JBCQTG010000012.1, read on the forward strand.
TACACCCTTAAGACATTCGCCTCAAATGGAGATGCAGCGCAGGGTAAAATCAACAAAGTGACTATGCTCGGAAGCAAAGAGAAGATTGAGTGGAGTCATAGCGGTGATGGGTTGACAATCACAGCACCATCGACCGTCCCTAGCGACTACGCCGTAGTCTATAAAGTACACTATACAACTAAATAAAATGAAGAGTGTATTAAAATGGGTTATTACAGTAGTAACCGGCTGTATTGCAATTGGAGGAGTGGCTCAACCAAAGCCATCAACAGAGAGTGTCTACTTCACCAATGGATTTAAGATCGGAGATTTAACACCTACCTCTGTCGTTATATGGACTCGACTATGTGATGTTGAGCAGCCTGTAGCTATCACCCATGAGAGGATCGACCGAGTCTTTCGCTCACCAAAGAAGTTCGACAACAACACGCCTGTCGAGCAGATGGATGGTCACGTCAAGGGTAGCTACGGAGAGGTGATGATCGAGCTACATACTATTCGCAACCAACGACTATCGAGCGGCTGGCAACCCGTCTCGGGATTGATGGACTTCACCTACAAACATCCTTTTGAGGGGTTGCTACCAGCGACAAAATATACAGTAACAATCTCTGGACGCAAGGATATAGGCTCACCAATATCGACTATCCAAGGTTCATTTACAACCGCACCGAAGCCAAACCAGACAGTGCCTATCACATTCACCTCATCATCATGTCAATACTTTTGGGATTATGACGATGAGCAGCGCGGATTTAAGATCTATGATGCGATGGCGAAGCTCAAACCAGCATTCTTCTCTCAGACTGGCGACTATGTCTACTACGACAAGGGGGGACCATTTGTAAATACCATCGATGCTGCCTACCATAAGTGGAGCGCAAATAATGGATGGAGTGCGATCAGAGAGTTCTTGATGACCACCCCAATCTATATGCAGAAGGATGACCATGACACTCTACGTGATGATGCCTCACCGGGTTCTCGTCCGATGAAGGATATGACCTTTAAGGATGGAGTAGAGATATGGAGAGCGATGACGCCTATAAAAGATAGACCCTACAACAACTTCCGTTGGGGCAGAGATCTAGAGGTGTGGGTTGTCGAGGGGCGCGAGTATCGCGATGACAACTGGATTGATGATAATGACAAAAAGACAATCCTTGGCGAGGAGCAGAAGAGGTGGCTGAAACAGAGTATCGAGAGTTCCGATGCAACATTCAAGGTGCTACTATCAAACACCCCCGTAGTGGGTCCCGACAGACCAACAAAGAGGGATAACCACGCCAACCCACCATTTGTTCATGAGGGCGACTGGTTGAGATCACTACTGGGCAAACATAGCGTCTATGTCATCAATGGCGACCGCCACTGGCAGTATGTCTCAGTAGACAAAAAGAGTGGAGTGATGGAGTTTAGTCAAGGACCAGCTAGCGACTCACACGCTGGCGGATGGGGAGAGGATGAGAAGATGGCAGAGCATAAATTCCTACTTGTCAAGGGTGGATTCCTCTCTGTAACAGTTGACAGAGTCGATGGCAAACCAACCATCTGGTTTAGACACCACGATGTAGATGGAAATGTAGTTAATGAGGAGATAATAACACGAAAAAAATAGATACAATGAAAAAAATTATTTATGCTATTCTAGCATTTGCGACCATCTCAATGCAGCCACTCTCGGCAGCCAATGAGTGGATCGTAGAGAAGTATGGAGCGGTGAGTGATGGCAAGACCGTCAACACCAAAGCGATCCAGCAAGCTATCGACGAGTGTTCGGCAGCTGGGGGAGGAAATGTTGTCCTCAGCTCTGGAATCTACATGTCTGGAACATTGAAGTTGAAGGACAATGTAACCCTTGAGCTACGCCGCGGAGTTGTTCTTCGCGGAACTATCGACCCTAGAGATTATTACAATGTAGATTACTTTGTCGATGCTACGGGTCAGTCTCGTGGAGAGTGCTTAGTCGGAGCTGTGGAGGCTAAGAATATCGGCATCTGTGGTACAGGAGTTATCGATGGCGATGGAACACACTTCAGAGCAAACCTCACTCGCAAGAGGCTAACTGAATGGGGAGCGACAGAGAAGGAGATCGCTGATCTATCATCGGTACGACCATTCTTGGTTCGTATAGTTCGTTGCGAAGATGTTAACATCAAGGATGTCACCATGAAGAACCCAGCAGCATGGACTTGCCACCTCTACCAGAGTAAAGATATTAAGGTAGATGGAATCACTATCTACGCACACGGAAATAGGAACAACGATGGTATTGATCTCGACTCGTGTGATGGAGCGGTAATTACCAACTGCAATATTGATAGTGGTGATGATGCAATGTGCTTCAAGACCACCTCACCTATCGCATGCCAGAATGTTGTTGTCAGCAAGTGTAGACTAAAGAGTCACTGGGGAGCGATCAAATTTGGAACAGAGTCGATGGGTGACTTCCGCAACATCAAGGTTGAGGATTGCTACGTTTATGACACACATGGTGGCGGAATCAAGGTGTTGAGCATGGATGGATCGAACATCTACAACGTACGTATCAATAAGGTTGAGATGGTCAATGTCGATATGCCTATATTTATCCGCTTGGGAGAGCGTCTACGCACCTACAGAAAGGATGATATTAAACAGCCTATAGGCTCAATCGATAGGCTATATATCAATAATATAAAGGCAACACAGATGCCATGCGACGATTCACGCGTTAACCCACCATCAGGAATTATCATCTCGGGAACACCAAATGCACGTATAGGAAATGTATACCTCAACAACATCGACATCACCGTTCCGGGAGGAGGCACAAGTGAGATGAAGAGCATCGTTGTAGATGAGCAGCCTGAGAAGTATCCAGAGTTCACACATTTCGGGGTGCAGCCAGCCTATGGATTCAATGCACGCCATGCCGACTCACTTGTGATGAAGAGCGTCTCTATCAAACTCGCAGGCGAGGATGGTCGCGACTTTATGAAACTAGAGGACATTAACAGCATCCCTCTACAATTCCCACTACCAGCAAAAAACTAAGAAAATGACCAACACAACAAAAATAGCATCACTACTAGCTCTATCAGCAGTAGCGATGCCATCACAGAGCGAGGCTAAGAGTAGCAAACCAAATGTACTCTTTATCTTTGCCGATGATATGCGCTACGATGGAGTGCATGCTCTAGGTAATACGGCGGTTAAAACCCCCAACCTCGACCAGATAGTAAACAACGGAGTATCGTTTGACAACGCCTACCTTCAGGGCGCAAACACAGGAGCTACAAGTATGGCTAGTCGCGCCCAGATACTTACCGGCTGCGGAGTCTTTGGAATCCCCGACGGAATGGGACGCACCTTTGGCAAGGAGTATACTACACTCCCTCAGGCTCTTCAAGAGGCGGGCTACTTCACATTCTTCACAGGTAAATCGCACAATGGCGCAGAGCCATCATCACGTGGATTTATGAGCGGAAGTAAGCTCTATGGTCTTGCCTCTGGCTTCTACAACCCACACTTCGGAATGGCTTATCAAGATTTCCGCGAGGATCAGGCTTACCACACCAAACACCTCTACTTCGTTGGTGGCGAGAACCACGATCAGAAGATCAACCCTAAGGAGAACCCAGACTATCTAGGTCCTCACTCGACAGATATATTCGCCAATGCAGCGATCGAGTTTATCGAGGGTTATGATAAGGAGCAGCCATTTATGATGTATGTGGCGTTCCATTCACCACACGATACGCGCAACTACCCGGCGAAGTATGCAGATATGTATGATCCTGAGCAGTTGCCACTGCCAGTGAACTTCCGCCCCGGACACCCATTCGATAATGGTGATCTCTATGTTCGCGATGAGCTATTGGCTCCATTCCCACGTACAGAGAGCAATACTAAGAGCCAGATTGCCGACTACTACCGTATCATCACACATATGGATGATCGTATCGGTGATATATTGGCAGCTCTTAAGGCTAAGGGGCTAGATAAAAATACGATGATCGTATTCTCTACCGATAGCGGTTTGGGAATGGGTAGCCATGGACTCTTTGGAAAACAGAACCTCTATGATGATGGTGGTATTCGCGTACCGATGGTTTTCTCAGGTGCTGGCGTACCTAAGGGCAGGCGCAAGAGTGACATCTGCTACTCTGCGGACATCTACCCTACTATCTGCGGTTTGGTTGGCGCCGAGATTCCAGAGAGCGTAAAGGGACTCGACCAATCGAAGTCGGTATTGGGTAAATCACAAAATCTACGCAAAGAGGGATACTTTGGTTATAGAGATACTCAGCGAGCAATTCGTAATGACAGGTATAAGCTAATAGAGTATTGTGTAGATGGAGTGCGTCATACACAGCTATTCGATCTTCAGAACGACCGTTATGAGTGCAATGACCTCTCTGGGGATGCTAAGTATGCCGATATAATCGCCTCATTGCAGGAGCGCTTGGTTGCACATAGTGTAGAGGAGCATGGATCTACATGGGGCAAAGATTTCTGGCGCACCTATATGCTCAATTATCGCTGTAACAGCGCAGAGTAGTTATGTCAATATAGATAAAAAGAGAGGAGGGTAACGATATATCCTTCTCTCTTTTATTGTAACTACTCCTTAGCATATAGATTATCGGTCATCTCCTCATTCCAATCCTCAATCTCACTATCGCCAGTGACTAGAACCGTGTCTCTACCGACAACGACACCATATGTATATCTCGTACCCTTTGCTAATACCAGATCATCCGACAGCGTTAGAGTGTATAGATCTGCCCCCTGAATAAATTTAATCACCGTACCTGCACTAAGATCTTCGGGCAGCAGGATCGCCGAGATGCTCATCTCAGAGCCATCATCCGCCACACTATCAATGCCAAATATAACCTCACCGGGGCTACTAGAGTCTCCATAAATATCACCCGTAAGCACATCAAAGCTAGCGACGGTATTTATATCCTCAACCTTGGTAACCATACCATCAAAGGTTGTTATCTCGCTATTATGCGTAAGATTAAGCACAAGCATCGACAGAGAGTGATAGAACTCAAACCTCTCTATACCAACCTGTTTCACACTATTATTAATCTCCGCTACCATAAAGTCCACAGCACCCTGACCACCACCATTCTGCTTCGAGACATCAATCGTAACTCTATCATTCGACAGATCATCTGAGTAGGGATAGTAGGCATTAAAGGTCACCTCATCGGTAGTTGATTGAGGGTAGTAAATAGGAGTGACACCTGAATAGACTGAGAAGTTACCAGCAGCATCTGTCGTATAGCGCACATTGGTTCGATTATCATCAAGCGCATTATCGGCATCGGACATATAGATACCAACCTCATCACCATCAACCCAACTACTCCCCTCCGTTCGTGAGGCGATCTGGGCATTGGCGAACTTCACCGCACCATCCTCTGAAGGATCTATTGCGGTGTCACTCTCTTTTGCGCAGCTCCCCAACACAATGAGGGTTGTGATTGCTATTATTATATATCTCATAACTATTTTGACTAACCTCTACTTAATTGCCACTTGTTGTCGTCTCGGTAGGTTGAAGCTCAGTTGCAACACTATCCTTACCGCTCCACTCTTCAATTGTGCTACCACTAAATACAGGATAGTCATTACCTAGATCGAGCTTATAGTTGTGCTGAAAACCGGCAGCGAGATTCTCGTTAAATGCCACGGAATAGCTCTTTCCATTCTCTTTAACTGACAGTGTAATCTTTGCATCTTTACAGTCGCCAACAGCCATAGGGTGTAGAATAGCTGTTATAGTAGCTGTCTTATAGCCAGCGGTATCAGTTGTTGTTGTAAGGTCAAATGTACCTGTAGTTGGCGTATAACTACTATCAGCACTACCCTCTATCGAATAGCCACATTTACTATATATATCGACAACAGATACTGAAAGCCCCTCAAGAGAAGAGAGGTTATCATTCAGACCAACCGTTATCACCACCTTAGCTAATTTATGACTAAAATCAAACTCTACAGCTGCACTATTATTCTCATTAGAGCCATATTTAAAGCTGTCACGCTCAGCAACCATAAAGTCTACACTTCCATATTTATTCTGCTGCTCTGATACATCAACGATAATATAGCCATTTTCGTCATATTCAGAGTCATATGGATAGTAGGCATTGAAGTTAACCGTTCCGCTGGATACATTTGGGAACAATATAGGGGTAGTACTAGTGAACCCGGTCGACAACCCCTCATCGGTTGCCAGATATAGAACATTTGTATAGTTTGAACTAAATCCGGTTGTACTGATTCCGATCATATCGTTCTTATCCCACTGATCCACACCATCCACATTAACCGACACACGAGAGATTGCCCCCGCACTAAACTTAACAACACTGTTATCCTCTGAGTAATATGTAGAGTCATCACCCCTATCTGTTGAGCAACTAACCATAACCGATACGGCAAGAGCCGCCAATATAAATCTTTTCATCCTAATCTCTGTTATAGGTTAATCCTCTGTTGAATATAGCTCCTCTGATGTCTCATCATCATCCCACTTATTAATTATGCAGTTCCCTAGTGTAGGGGTGTCATTACCTAGCGCGATGTTATATGAGTGGATAGATCCTGCGGTGAGTGCTACGCCATCAAACGGCACAGAGAAGGTTCTTGTCGCACTACCCTCAGCTACAGTAAATGTGATAGATGCATCTCCACAATCAGTTGCCGCCATTGGGTGAAGAATAGCGGTCACTGTTGTTGGTGTTGAATTCACAACGAAATCACCTATATCTGAGGCTTTATCAACCGTTGACACCTCTTTATCTACATCATCAGCCTCAGCACCTAGATAGTCGTAGTACTTGTAGGTATAGAGACCATTAAATGTGGTGGTAAGGGCATCAATTGATGATAGGTTATCCTGTTTTGTTATGTTTAACACAACCTTAGCCAACTTATGACTGAACGACAAAGCGACAGGGGTATTATTTGTTGCGCTACCCACTCCATAGCCAGTAACCGTAGCCGAAGCTGTGATAAAGTCAACACTGCCATAGTCACTACCCTGACCTGAGACATCCATCTTTACCACCCCCTTGCTACCATCGTCATACATTATATAGTCACTAGAGTATGGATAATAGGCGTAGAAGGTGACATTAGCACTCTCCACATTAGGGAACAATATCTGCTCAGAGGTTACAGCAGCGGTGAAACCGGTAGAGGCTGACGCTGCCTCAAGATCTGATACATACTTCACATTTGAGTAGTCGGTAGCACCATTAACACCATCGAAGCCCACAGTAAATAGTCCGATAGCATCATTCACCTCCCAATAGTCATCTCCATCACTTGAGACACGAGATATAGCCCCAGAGCTAAACTTTACAACATTGGTTGAATCTACGATTGCATTCTCCTCTTTTGAACAACCAGCTATGATCGCCATAGCAAGTGCAAGGATTGTTAGTTTTTTCATCTTCTTAGATTTTATTTATATTATTATTTTTTATCCCAATTAATCATTATCTGTAGTAAAACTATCTCCAGTAACCTCCTCCCAATCCATGATCTCTCCTGTTGCATCCAGATCCTCACGGTGAATAGTTACATTATATGTATGCTCCGAACCCGCCTTTAACTCTATGCCCAGATCGGTGTCATTCTCTGTGTCATATAGCT